>CAZHGU010000009.1:0-16178 GCA_964532105.1 uncultured Alcanivorax sp.
TGCCCCGAGCATGTCACCGAGCGCAAGCCCGATCCCCAGGCGCTGTTCCTGGCCTGCCGGCAGGCGGGCATTGCCCGGCCGTCCGCCTGTGTCTACGCGGGCGATCATGTACGCGATATCCAGGCGGGGCAACGCGCGGGCATGACCACCGTGGCCTGTGCCTTCGGCTATATCGACCCGGACGAGGACCCGGCGGGCTGGGCAGCGGACCACTTGATTCACGAAGCCATGGAACTTATACCCATACTGGAACAGCTGGAGGAGTCGCAGACGTGAGCGAAGACCAGGCCATTCAGGACGCCGCGTTGCAGTACCAGTGTCCGCCGCAGGGGTTGCTGGACCGCATCATTCTGGTCACCGGCGCCGGCGACGGCATCGGCCGGGCCGTGTCCCTGGCGCTGGCCGACCACGGCGCCACCGTGATTCTGCTGGGCCGCACCCAGGAAAAGCTGGAAGCGGTCTATGACGAGATCAAGAAACGCGGCGGCCCGGAACCCGCGCTGGCGCCGGTCAACCTGGAAGTGGCCACGTCGGCGGACTATGCCGAGTTGGCCGGACTCTTCGAGCGCGAGTTCGACCGGCTGGACGGCCTGCTGCACAACGCTTCCATGCTGGGTGAGATCACGCCGCTGGATCACTACCCCACCGCCACCTGGAACTCGGTGATGCAGGTGAACGTGAACGCCCAGCTGCAGCTCACCCAGGCCCTGCTGCCGCTGCTGCGCCATTCCGAAGACGCGTCCCTGCTGTTCACTTCCTCCGGCGTGGGCCGTCAGGCACGCGCCTTCTGGGGCGCCTATGCGGTATCCAAGTTCGCCAACGAGGGCATGATGCAGATCTTTGCCCAGGAGCTGGACAAGACCTCCAATATCCGGGTGAACAGCATCAATCCGGGCGCCACGCGCACACGCATGCGCGCCGCCGCCTATCCCGGGGAGGATCCGCAGACCCTGCCCGCGCCGGCGGATATTGTCGCGCCCTACCTCTATCTGCTGGGGCCGGCCAGCCAGGGCGTGCAGGGCCATGCGCTCGACGCGCAGAAAAAATAGAAATCCGTCAAGGTCCCGGGATTGGCCGTCTCGACGGCGGCAGCGGCCACAGGGTTTGTGCCATTCTCCCTTCGCCGTGCTACCCAACAAGCTGTTGGAAAACGGAGAAACGGCATGAAAATCCTCTGGATCCTGATTCCCTGCCTGGTCCTCGCCGTGCTCAATCCGGCCGGGGCGCGTTTGCCGAAAGAGCAGCAGGAGCAACTGCAGGCTGCGTTACCCGATCAGCACGTTGACGAGCAACTGATCGAGCGTCTGCGCGATATCTTCTACTCCCATGATTTGCCCGTACGTACGCGTTTGCAGGCCATAAGCCGCATGGTGGGACTGGACCAGATGCCCGACGGCCAGGCCCTGGAGCGCACGATCTGCATCTGGGATATCGGCGGGCGCAACGGCCCGGTGTTCAATGCCGCCATGGAACAGCGCGCGCTGGCGCTGGAATACGGCAACAACCTGAAGATGGAGCCCTACACCAATGAAAACGTCATGGTGCAGGAGTTCAAGGCGGGCCAGTGCGACGCCGCCCTGATGAGCGGATTGCGGGCCCGTCAGTTCAATCTCTATACCGGCACCGTGGACGCCATCGGCGCCATGCCGGATGACGAGCACATGCGCACCCTGCTCCAGGTGCTCGCGCATCCTCAACAAGCGGGTCACATGGTGAACGGCGAATACGTGATCATGGGCGTTTTCCCCGCAGGGGCAGCCTATGTCTTTGTCAACGACCGCGAAATCAGCACTCTGGCCAAGGCTGCCGGTGAAAAAGTGGCGGTACTGGATTACGACCAGACCCAGGCGGAAATGGTCGCCGCCATGGGCGCCACCCCGGTCCGCACGGATTTCGTCTCCGCTCCCAAGATGTTCAACAATGGTCAGATCGATATCCTGCCGGCCCCGCTGGTAGGCTACGAATACCTGGAACTCTACAAGGGAATGCAGCCGGACGGCGGCATTGTGGACTATCCCTTTACGCAGCTATCCATGCAGCTGATCGGACGACGGGACCGGTTTCCCAATGTCATAGCCCAGCTGATTCGCGAGGCAGCTCATGAAGCCTATCCGGAAGTCATGAAACGTATTCGCAAGGAAACCCGGCGTGTCCCCGACCGCTGGTTTATCGATATCTCCGAAGAAGAAAAACGCGAATACGAAACCATGATGCGCGACGCGCGTCAGGCTCTGAAGGAGCAGGATTATTACAGCGGCGATATGCTTAAGCTCCAGCGACGGATCCGCTGCAAGTTCGACGCGGGCCGGGCCGAATGCAGCGACACGGAATGAATTTTCAGTGCTACGCTGATGGCATTCTTCACGCCGAAGCGGAAATCCTGACCCCATGAGTTCGAATCAGGCCCTGGCGGTGATTGCCCACGGCAGCCGCAACGAAGACGCCAACCGGGAATTCCTGCAGCTGGTCCGTGATCTGGCCGGCGTGGTGGAGGACTATGACGCCGTGCGCGGCTGTTTTCTGGAACTGGCCGAGCCCTCGCTGGCGCAGGCGGTGGAGGAGCTGGTGAACACGGGTGCGGAGCACATTCAGGTGTATCCGCTGTTCTTCAATCAGGGCAAGCATGTGGCGCGGGATATCCCGGAACTGGTGGCCGAGCAGCAGCAGCGCTTCCCGGAACACACCGTCGAACTCTTATCCTATTTTGGCTCCTTTGACGGGCTGGCCAGGATGATCCAGACCCATTTGCGTCAACTCTCTCGCTGAAGCATTTCAGTATTCACGCGGAGGCGATTCCGCCACCCGGTAGAATTCGCCCCGGGCCAGGAGGTCGTCCAGCGGTTCGGGCTCATGGATGGCAAAACCCTGGGCGAAATCCACGCCCAGTTCCTGCAAGAGCCGCCGTGTCTCGTGGTTTTCCACGAATTCGGCCACCGTGGTCTTGCCCAGAGCCTTGGCGACTTCGTTGATCGCGCGCACCACGGCGTAGTCCCGGGCCTCGAAGGCCATCTCGCGCACGAAGGCGCCGTCGATCTTGAGAATATCGGCGGGCAGGTTGCGCAGATAGTTGAACGACGACATGCCGCTGCCGAAATCGTCCAGCGCAATGGACACGCCGTGCGCGCCCACCTGCTCGAAGAAATGCCAGGCATCGTTGAGATTGGCCATGGCCGCGGTCTCGGTGATTTCCAGGCACAGACGGTGACCGGGCAGGTCATAGCGCTGCAGCAGCTGCAGCACGAACTGATGAAAATCGTGATTGCTGACGGAAGCGCCGGAGATATTGATATGGCAGCGTCCACCGTCCGCCGGCCAGTGCGGGTGCTGCATCAACGCCGTCAAGGTGTTCTCCAGCACCCGCATATCCACCATGCTCGCCAGCCCGTAGCGCTCCGCCGCCGGCAGGAAGGCACCCGGCGTGTGCCAGAGGCCGTTTTCATCCATCAACCGTACAAGGATTTCATAGTGATCCGCGGCTTCTCCGGACAGGGACTCCATGCGCTGAACATGCAGATAGAGCCGGTCGTCGTCGAGCGCGCGCTGAATGGAGCCCAGCCATTGCAGGCCGCTGAAATGCTGTGCCACGGCCTGATCGCTTTCCTCGAACACATGGACCCGGTCCCGGCCCATGTCCTTGGCGATGTGACAGGCCGTGTCCGCCGCCTGGAGCACCCAGGTCACATCCGGGGTATGTTCGGTGATCTCGGAAACACCGATGGAGGCACTCAAGCGGAAACTGCGCTCGTCCCACTGGAACACGTCCCCGGACAGGGCCCGGCGCAGCTTCTCGGCCACCTGCCGACCGTCGTCCAGTTCCGTGTAGTGCAGGATGACGGCGAATTCGTCGCCGCCCAGACGCCCCACGACATCAATGGCGCGCAGCTGGTTCTGGAGGATGCGCACGATGCGCCGCAACAGCTGATCACCGGCCACATGGCCACAGGTATCGTTGACCACCTTGAACTGATCCACATCGATGAAGCAGAGCACGTGACGGCTTTTTTCCACGCGCGCGTCTTCCAGGGCCACCTCGATGCGGCGTTCCATTTCGCGTCGATTGTAGAGCCCGGTCAGCTCGTCGTGGCTGGCCTGATAGGACAGTTGTTCCGCCAGCTCCTGGGCCCGGGTTACATCCTCCACCAGCCAGATGAATTGCTCCGGCTGGCCCCGTTCGGTACGCGTAAGCGCGGAGGTGAGCCTGGCACGCACCCGGGAACCGTCGCCGCGCCGCAGATTGCGCCGGGTGGTGTAGCTGCGGGTTTCACCGCCGAGCAGCTGTTGATCGAAACGTTCCAGATCGTTGCGGTCGTCCGGGTCCACCAGCTCGGTCACGGGCTTGCCGATCAGCTGTTCGCGCGTCATGCCCACAATGGAACAGAAGGCGGGGTTGGCATCCAGAATCCTGTGCTCGAGATCCAGTTGCATCATGCCCATGCCGGCCTGTTCGAAGGTGACCAGGAAACGCCGATCGCGCGCGCGCAGCCAGGTGAACATGCGGTAGAGGATCCACCAGGCCAGCACCGCCATCAGCAGTGCACCCACGATGGCCAGCGGCATCAGGATACGCTTGAGCATCATGACGCCGGTCATGATCTCGTTGGAAAAACGGTTGGCCTTGCTGCGCAGGCTCAGGCTCAGGCGGGTAATTTCGCCGCGCAGATCCGAACGGGTTTGCGCAGATATCGAGCCGTCCCGTTGCTGCAGCAACCGCAGGATCTCCCGCAACCGGCGAATCTCCGCATCCGTGCCGCGCCATACACGCACGGCGTCATCAATAAAGGGCACCCAGCGGAAATAGCGGTAAGTCAGGATTATTCCGGGCACGACTTCGGGTTTGTTGTTAGCCTGAATAAAACCCTCGCGCGCCGTTTCCAGATCCGGCGGATCCTGTTCAAGCGCCTCGCGTGCGGCCAGCGAGCCCAGCGGAATGGACAACGCGGTTTGCGCGCGCTCCAGATGAGGCTCATCCAGGGTTTCCACATAGCGGTCCAGGTGAAAGATGGCCCCGTTCACCCCCTTGGACCAGTGACTCTCGCCCGCGATATAGGCCTGGGCATTCGCCTGGAGCTCGAGCGCGGCCAGCATCAGGGCCATGCCCACACAGGAGAGCAGGACCAGAGCGGCAAAGCCGGTCAGCAGGATTTTGCGGTAGTAATGGACCGGGTCGGTTCGCGCCCGTTTCATGATCGGCTCACCATGCTGGCCATTTCCGGGTTCCCGGATAAGATCCGGACGGCATTATGCTTTTTTCTTATCGCGCAGGGACGAGGATATAGCTTTTGTGCCGGGAACACACCCCGGGGGTTCCCGGACTGATTGTAAATCCGGGGATTCGGCTTCATATTCGGTCCTGACAAGCAACAGCAGGGAGACTCTTCATGCAGCGCGGCATGCGCCTTTTTCGCCTGGCGGGTATCGATGTCTATCTGGACTGGAGCCTGATCATCATCTTTGTGCTGATTACCTCCAGCCTGGGGTTGGGCGTTTTCCCGCAGTGGCATCCGGAATGGTCCGGGGTCACGACACTGATTACCGCGCTGGTCGCCGCCGTACTCTTTCTGGCCAGTGTGCTGGCACACGAGTTCTCCCATGCCCTGGTGGGCCGTGCGCGGGGCATGACCGTGAATCGCATTACGCTTTTCATCTTCGGCGGCATGGCCCAGATCGAGTCCGAACCCCGGGACTGGCAATCCGAGTTCTGGATGACCATTGTGGGCCCCATTACCAGTCTGGCACTGGGCTTTCTGTTTATTGGTCTGGGCATGGGCGTCATGCCGGCCGGCGAGTTCGATCCGGAACAGCCCCGGGAGTTTCTCGCCGCCATGACGCCGCTGGCCACGCTCTTGCTCTGGCTGGGCCCGGTCAACATCGTTCTGGGCCTGTTCAATCTGGTGCCCGGCTTTCCGCTGGACGGCGGCCGCGTATTGCGCTCGCTGATCTGGGGGATTACCGGGGACCTGCACCGCGCCACCCGCTATGCGTCCCAGGGCGGGCAGTTGTTCGCCTGGCTGTTGATCGGTACCGGCCTGGCCATGATTCTGGGCATGCGGGTGCCGATTTTCGGCACCGGTGTCATCAACGGGCTCTGGCTCATGCTCATCGGCTGGTTCCTGAACACGGCCGCGGTGGCCAGCTACCGGCAGATGCAGTTTCGTCATGTGCTTCAGGGCGTGCCGGTCCAGCGCATCATGCAAGCACAGCCGCGCACGGTTGAGCCCGGACTGACCCTGCAGGAGCTGGTGGAGCATTATCTCTTCCAGGGCGAACAACGGGCCTATCCGGTACTCCGGGACGACCAGCTCGAAGGATTGATCACACTCCATGATCTGCGCGCCGTAGACCGGTCGCGGTGGCCGCAAACGCGCGTGGAACAAATCATGATTCCGTGGGCTGATCTGGTTACGGTTACCCCCGAGGATGACGCCGCGCACGCACTGGAGTTGATCAGTCAGCGCGGTTTCAATCAGTTGCCCGTGGTGGAGCAGGGCCGGTTAACCGGATTGATTCACCGCGAGGACCTGATGCGCTGGCTGTCGTTGTTCAGCCGGGATTGAAATGGTCCGGATGCCTTCGGGGATAGCATAATAATGGCGCTTTCTGACAACCCCGTGTCGCATTCGGTAGACTCAACAGAACGCAGTACGGCGGAGCCTGTTCATGCCCGTATCGGAGAAAAATTCCGACTTTCGTCGCTTTTACGCCCAATCGTTCAGCCGTCACATCGTGCTGGCGATGATCGTGGGAATCATCATATTGCTGGCCACGGGTGTGCTCGACAGCCTCTTCCAGCCCGAAGTGGCACGGCGTATGTGGCGCTCGCGACTATTATTCTTTGTTCCCCTGCTGCTGCTCACGCTCATCAGCATGCGCGGACATCTGGGCCGTTTCCAGCAGCCCGTAGTACTGTTGTTCACGCTGTTCGGGGTGGGCGCGCTGCTCGAATTCGGCCGCCTGTCCGAACCGCCCTATCATCATTATTACAACACCGGTCTGGTGCTTATGGTGATGTTCTGTTTCGTGCTCACCCGGTTGCGTTTTCAGTGGGCACTCGGATGCAGTGCGCTGCTTTTTGTCATGGGCAACCTGTTCTGGCTGAACGACGCGCGGGAAACCACGGATCTCGTCGTTATCAAGAATTTCATTCTCGGAGTGACCTGTGTGTTTTCCCTGATGGCGGCCTGGGCCATGGAAAGCACGATCCGCAGACAATACGAAAGTCAGCAGGCGCTGGAACACGAACGCAACGAACTGCTGCAGCTGCGTGATGCGGAGCACAAGCGCGCCTGGCTGCGCGAACACCTGGATGACTTTCAGCTGCGCATCAGCGGTGACCAGAGCATCGCATCGCTGTTCCGTACCACCATGGAATTTCTGGGCGAGACCCTCGCGCCCGGTCTCGCGGCCGCCTATTACCACAACGGGGAGCGGCTGGAACCCATGGCCTCGCGCGGACTGATTGACACGGATCTGCCGGAATTGACGCCGGGCGAAAGCCTCACCGGCGAAGCCGCCCGCCGGGCGGAACTGATCGTCATCGACGATATCCCCGAAGACTATCCGCGCATACGTTCGGGCACGGGCGCCGCCCGTCCGCGTCAGTTACTCCTGTGTCCGGTACGGTTTCAGGATCGTGCCCTGGGGGTTCTGGAACTGGCCCGGCTGGAGCCCGTCACCGGAGAAGAGCGCCAGTTGCTGAGCCAGCTGGCCGAGCGCCTGGCCCAGGCGCTGTTGGTGGCGGAGGCGCGCGGGGTCCATAATAACGTCTCCGCTTAACACTACCGTCTCGCGCGCGGGATAAAAGCGTTATGCTGTGCCGCTCGCTCCGGTTGTTCAGGATATTCCATGTTGCGTACCGTCCTGGTCGTGCTTTTGCTGCTTGCCGGCACGGCCGCAGGGGCCGCTTCACCGGGCATCGAGATTTCAGGCGGTGGCGAGGAACACCGTAAAAACGTCCGGTCCCACCTGTCGCTGGACAGCGAGAGCTGTGAACTCGCGTCCTGGCGCGAGTCCGTGATCATCAACAGTGCGCGGACAAGCGCCCGTCAGGCCATGCGGGCACTGGGACGCTATCACGCCGAATTCGGGCTGCGCATCGAACACAGCGATGCCTGCTGGAATCTTGTACTAGAGCTGAAACCGGGCCCGCCGGTGCGGATCCGCGAGCGCGATATCCGCTTGCGGGGCGAAGCCGCGCAGGATCCGGCCTTTCAGGCATTGCTGGACGACACCCCGGTGCGGGAAGGCGCCATTGCCCGCCACGATCAGTACGAACAACTCAAGAAGGGCCTGACGCGCCTGGCCACCCGGCACGGCTACTTCGACAGTGAGTTGACCCGCGCGCGCCTGGAAATCAATACCGAGGACAACACGGCCGCCGTGCGTCTGACGCTGGACAGCGGGCCGCGTTACCGTTTCGGCGCGGTGAACGCACGCCAGGATGCCCTGCGCGATCAACTGATGCAGCGCTTTATCCCCTTCGACGAGGGCGATCCCTTCGACAACCGCAAGCTGCTGGATTTGCGTCAGGAACTCAATCGCAGTGGCTACTTCAGCCGGGTCCGGATTCAGGCAAGACCGGAGCAGGCGGAGTCGTCCACGCGCCGGGTCCCCGTGGACATCGAGGCCGAGCGGCGTCCGCGTTACGAATTCCTCGCGGGCGTGGGCTACGCCACCGACACCGGGCCCCGGATGCGCCTGGGTCTGGAAAACCGGCGCGTTAACCGCCGGGGCCACAGCTATCAGGCGGAAGTGGAAGCCTCGGAGATCAACACCGGGGCGGGGTTCAATTACCGTATTCCCCTGAGTGATCCCAACCGGGAATACATGAACCTCTATACCAGCTATATGCGCGATGAAACCGATACCAGTTTCAGCGAGCGCTATCGCCTGGGCGTCGGTCGTGTAAGCGAGCTGGCCTCCGACTGGATCCTGACCCGTTCGCTGGAATACCTGCGCGAGTTCTACACCATTACCGACCAGCGCGACCGGGCAGACCTGATCATGCCGGGGGTGGCCCTGCAACGCACCAGCGTGGATGACCCCACCAATCCGCGCCTGGGCTGGCACCTGGATGGCGAGGTGCGCGGCGCGTCGAGCGAGCTGGGCTCCACGGTCTCCTTCGGTCAGTTCCACGGCCATGCGCGCGGCGTCATCCCGGCGGGCGCGGGACGCCTGCTGGGCCGGGTGGAACTGGGCGCCACGGCGGCCGACGAACTGGTGGAGCTGCCCGTTTCCGTGCGTTTCTTCGCCGGCGGCGACAACAGCGTGCGCGGCTATGGCTACGAGGAACTGGGACCCACCAATGACGAAGGCGAAGTGGTGGGGGGCCGTCATTTGCTGACCGGCAGCATCGAATACGACTACCCCATTGTGGGCCGCTGGAGCCTGGCGGTTTTCATGGACGCCGGCAACGCCTTTGATACCTTCGAGGACTACGAGGTGTTCCGGGGGGTAGGCACGGGCGTGCGCTGGCGCTCGCCCATCGGCCCCATCCGCGTGGACCTGGCCCGACCGCTGGAGGAACCGGGCAACTTCCGTCTGCATATCAGCATGGGAGCGGTGCTTTGATCCGCCGGACAACCACAACCCTGGCGCTGTTGGTGGTCGGCGTACTGGTACTGACCCTGGCCTCGGCGGCCTGGCTGGCGGGCACCGAGTCCGGCACTCGCTGGCTGCTGCGCCAGGGCCTGGCCTATGCCCCCGCCGAAGCCGGCTTCACCCGTGTGGAGGGTACGTTGTTCACCGCTGTGCGCTTGTCCGATGTGTCCTGGCGGGACGGCGACCTCCGGGTCACCCTGGCGGAACTGAACCTGGATCCGGACTGGTCCGCGCTGCTGCACGGCCGGCTCCGGCTCCAGGCCCTGACCGGACAGGGTTTGACGGTGCAACTGCCGGACGCCGAATCCAGCGAAAAGCAGCCCCCCGCCGACCCCGGAAACCGGGACACCTGGCCCGTGATCACCTTGCCCTTTTCTCTGGCGCTGTCGCGCCTGGAGCTCAGGAATATCCGGATACAACAGGGGGCAAACCGTCATGACTTCACCCGGCTGGCCCTGGCCGGCCACTGGCGGGGCCGACAACTGGAACTGGACTATCTGGCCCTGCAACAGCGCGAGCGCCATCTGACCCTGGCGGGCGAGCTCACCTTCGCCGAACCCTGGCGGATCGATACCCGGGTAGCCTGGGGCCTGCCCCTGCCATCCACGCTCGACGATTACTTCGACAAGCCCCTGGCGTTTGGACAGGGGCGGCTGCGGGGCCGCGTAACGGAGCTGAATGTCGACCATCAGCTGCACCGACCCCGGTCCCTGCACAGCAAGGGCAAACTCCGGCTGCTGGACCAGCCGCTGCATCTGGACCTGGAACACGAGTGGCCGGCGCAGGCACTGAACCTGCCGGATGGCCGCCGCCTGGCCCTGGGCGCGGGCCGGCTTCAGACCCGGGGCGCGCCGGACGACTACGAACTGGAGCTGGACGCCGGCGCCAGCACACTCGAGGGCCTGCCCCCGCTGACTTCGAAGCTGCGTGCACAGGGGGACCTGGAGTCACTACGCATCCGCGAACTGCTGCTCGAAGGCGAGCCGGGCCGTCTGGCCGTCGACGGCGCCGTGGCCTGGCAGCCGCAGCTCGACTGGAGTCTGGCGCTGGACGGCCGGGATCTGGACCCGGCCTTTCTGGACGCCCGGATGCCGGGGCGGCTGGCGCTGCGGGCCCAGCTCGACGGCCGACTGCCCGCTGATGATCCACTCGCGCTCAGCCTGGATCTCGAACGGCTGGAAGGCGAGGTGCGCGGCGAGACGGTATCCGCCTCCGGGCAAGCGAACATGACCGGCACCGAAGAAATCCGTATCCAGACACTCCAGCTGCATACACGGCATGGCCGGGCCCGGATCAGCGGCTCCGCGGGCTGGGTGCCCCACATCAACTGGTCCCTGGATGTCGCGGGTACGGACTGGAACCCGGCGCTACTGGATGAGCGGCTGCCGGGTCGCATCCACCTCAACGCCCATATTGCCGGCGAGCTGCCACCACAGGCTCCGCCCGAGCTGGACCTGAATCTGCGCGAGCTGGACGGCAGCCTGCGCGAACAGTCCCTGAGTGGCGGCGGCGAACTCTACGCCAAAGGTCTGCACCGGGTCCGGGGCCGGATGCAGCTGGAACTCGGCAACAATTCCGTAATTCTGGGCGGTCAGCGTGCGGAGCAAAGCGATCTCGAGCTGCAGCTGGACGCCCCGGAACTGGCCGCGCTCTGGCCGGAACTGGCCGGGAGTCTGAAGGGTCGAGTCCGGCTGCGGGGCACGCGCTCGGAGCCGGTGCTGGACGGCACCTTGCAGGGGCGGGATCTGGCCCTGGCCCCGTGGCGTCTGGAACAGCTGGAACTGACCCTGCGGCCGCCGGACGAACAGGGTCAGCAGCGTCTGTCCCTCCATGCCGGCGAAGCCCGACGGGACCACGAGATCCTGTTCAGCGGCCTGGAGCTGGACGGCCGGGGACAGCGCTCCTCACACCGGCTGGACTGGGCCGTGGAGCGTGCCGACCACCGGCTGGCGGCGACCCTGGACGGCGGCCTGAACGACGGCAGCTGGCAGGGCCGGCTCGAACAATTGCGCCTGTCCGGGCCGCTGAGCCAGTCCTGGCAACAGGCCCAACCGGCCGGGCTGAACGCTTCGACCGAACGATTCCATTTGAACGAGCTCTGCCTGCAGGCCCGGGACCACGGAGGCCGGGCCTGTGCCCACGGCGACTGGCAGGCGCCGGATCAGGGCAATCTCGACCTTTCTCTCACGGGGGTGCCGCTGGCGCCGTTCGCCGCCTTTCTTCCCCCCGGCACCGGCCTGGAAGGGAGCCTGAACGGCACCGCCGAAATGGCCCTGCGCGCGGGCCAGCCACAGGGACAGGCGGAACTGACGACCGGTCAGGGTGCCCTGCTGCTCGGCGCCGGCCGGGAAGAACCCATTCGGGTTCCGTGGCAGCAATTCAGCGCCCGGGCCCGCCTGGCGGAGGGCGAGTGGCGTCTGGACACGCGCCTGCAACGCAGCGAAACCGATTTCGTGGACGGTCATGTGGCCGGCGAACTCGCACCGTCCAATGGACAACTGGAAGGCCGCCTGGAAACCCGGCTGACCGATCTGAGCTGGCTGGAACTGGCGGTGCCCCGGGTGCGGAAACCGGAGGGGACGCTGGACGGCACGCTTGCTCTGTCCGGCACCACCGAAAATCCGGTCTTCGACGGCCGCATGGCCCTGCGCGACGCCCGTGTGCGCATTCCCGAAGCCGGGCTGGTGCTGCGCAGGATGTATTTGACCGCCAGCACCAGTGACCAGGGCCGGCTGCATTTCGACGGCGGCGCTCATTCCGGCGACGGTCAGGTTCAGCTGAACGGTCGTCTGAAAACGGACGAGGACTGGCCCTGGCCCCTCCAGCTGCATCTGGAGGGCCGGCAGTTCCTGGCGCTGGACCGTCCGGACGCCCGGCTGGTGCTGGATCCGGCACTGGATTTCACGCTGGAAGGCCGGCGCCTGAGCCTGCGCGGCGACATGGGCGTGCCCGCCGCCCGCTTTGCGCCACGCGAACTCGGGGGACAGGCCGTGCAGGTATCTTCGGATGTGCATCTGGTCCATCAGGAAGAAGAGACCCGGCCGCCCTGGAAAACCGATATCGACGTGGGCGTCACCCTGGGCGATGACGTGCGCTTTCAGGGCTTCGGACTCCAGGCACGCTTCGGCGGCGAAGTGCGCTACCGCGACCCCGAGGATCAGGTGCCGCGCATGACCGGCGAGGTACGAGTGGAGGAAGGCCGCTACCGCGCCTATGGGCAGCGTCTGCAAATCGAGCGGGGCCGTCTGCTCTTCGAGGGCGCGCCGGACAACCCCGGACTGGACATTATCGCCGTGCGTCCCCTGCCCAACCGGGAAACCCGGGTGGGCCTGGAAGTGGGCGGTACCCTGCAGGAGCCCAATGCGCGGGTGTTCTCGGAGCCGGCGCTGGAACAAAGCGAGGCCATGGCGCTGCTGCTGACCGGACGCTCCCTGTCCGGGACCTCGCGCGCGGAAAGCAACGCCATCCTTCAGGCCGTCACGCGCTATGGACTGGAGCGGGGCGAATTCCTGACCAACCCCCTGAGCGAAACCCTGGGCGTGGATGTGGGCGTGGACAGCTCCAATGAACTCGACCGCACCGCCCTGACCCTGGGCAAACAGCTCTCCGAGCGCCTCTATGTGCAGTACAGCATGGGCCTGTTCGAGTCCCTGTCCACGGTCATGCTGCGCTACAGCATCACCTCCCGGCTGAGCCTGGAAACCCGCTCATCCGGCGAATCCCAGGGCGCGGATCTGATTTACCGGCTGCAGGCCGATTGACCGGCACGCTCACCGGCGGGCCGCTGCGGTCACCCGACCCTCCGGGGGACCATGGCAGGATGATCCGAGAACAACAACGAAGGCAGGTACGAGATGATTCGAAACGCTGGCAGGCTGTTGCTGCTCACCCTCATGGCCCTGTCGATGCAGGTCCCGGCGCAGGACCAGGCCGAAGTCGTGCGCGAGGCCATGAATCTGGCCCCCGGTGAAACCGTTGAACGCAAGGTCTGCATCTGGGATATCGCCGGACGCAACGGCCCCATCTTTCAGGCGGCCCAGGACCAACGCACCCGCATCATGGAATACGGTGTGGAGATTCAGCTCGAGCCCTATACCAATGAAGGCGTCATGGTGGACGCGCTGAAATCCGAACGTTGCGATGCGGCGCTGATGACCGGCCTGCGCGCGCGGCTGTTCAACACCTACACCGGTACCGTGGACGCCATCGGCGCCGTGCCCTCGCTCAAGCACATGCGCACGCTGTTGAAAGTACTGGCCCATCCGAGCAGGGCCGACAAGATGGTCAGCGGCGAATACGAGACCCTGGGGATCGCCCCGGGCGGCGCCGCCTATGTCTTTGTCAACGACCGCGAAATCAACACCCTGGCCAAGGCCGCCGGCAAGAAGGTGGCCGTGCTCAACTACGACGAAACCCAGGCGGAAATGGTCGCCCAGGTAGGAGCGACCCCCGTGCCCAGCGATATCACCAATGCCCCCAACAAGTTCAACAATGGCGTGGTGGACGTGCTGGCCGCGCCCCTGGTGGCCTATGAAGTGCTGGAACTCTACAAGGGCATGCAGCCGGACGGCGGCATTATCGACCTGCCGCTGGCGCAGATCACCATGCAGCTGATCGGTCGGGATGAGCGCTTTCCGCCCGAGGTGGCCCAGGTGATACGCGAAGCCTTTTTCAACAACTTCGACCGGATCACCGAGCGCCTGCACGGCTACGCCAGCCAGGTGCCGGACAAGTGGTGGATCGAAATTCCGGAAGAAGACAAGCAGGAATACCAAACCATGATGCAGGAGGCACGCAACCAGCTCCGCCAGGAAGGCTACTACTCCGGCGCCATGCTGGAACTGCAACGCCGCATCCGGTGCAAGTTCGACGCCTCGCGCGCGGAATGCACCAACAATAACTAAGGAAGCCGTCATGTCCAGATTACGTTTTTTGCTCGTCCCACTGCTTTTTGTGATCACCACGGCCGTGTCCGCGCTGGAACTCACCGAAGCGCAACGCGCGGAGCTGGAACGCCTGGCCCCGGGACTGGAACTGACCGACGAACTGGTGGCGAAACTGGAAGCCATCGCCTACAACCCGGATCTGAGTCTGGAAGAGCGCATCGAGCGCATGCAGGAACTGACCGGCATTGAGCGTTTTCCGGAAGGCGAAACCCTCAAGCGCCGGATCTGTATCTGGGATATCGCCGGGCGCTCCGGGCCCATCTATCAGGCGGCCATGGATCAGCGCGCCCGGGCGCTGGAATACGGCATTGAACTGGAAATGATCCCCTACACCAACGAAGGCGTCATGGTGGAAGCCTTCAAGTCCGGCCAGTGCGACGCCGCGCTCATGAGTGGCATGCGCGCGCGCAACTTCAATTCGTTCACCGGCACCGTGGACGCCGTAGGGGCGGTGCCGGACATGAAACACATGAAGACCCTGATGAAGGTACTCGCCCATCCGTCCAGCCGGGACAAGATGGTGCAGGGCGAATATGTCGTCATGGGTATTGCCACCGGTGGTGGCGCCTATGTCTTCGTCAATGACCGCGAGATCAATTCCCTGGCCAAGGCCGCCGGCAAACGGGTGGCGGTACTGGATTACGATGATCAGCAGGCCAAGATGGTCTCCAGCATCGGCGCCACCCCCGTGCGCACCAGCATGGTCAAGGCCCCGGGCATGTTCAACGATGGCGTGGTGGATATTCTCGCCGCACCCCTGGCCGCCTATGAAGTCATGGAACTCTACAAGGGGCTCAAACCCGACGGCGCCATTATCGACTATCCGCTGGCCATGATCTCCATGCAGCTCATCGGCCGGCGGGACAAATTCCCCAATATTGGCGCGCAGTTCGTGCGCGAGGAATTCTACAACCGCTTTGACGAAATCCGCCGCCGGGTCAAGGCGGAAGCGGGCAAGGTGCCGGAGAAATGGTTCGTCGATATCCCCGAAGAGGACAAGGCGGAATACGAGGCCATGATGCAGGAAGCCCGGACGGAGCTGCGCAAGCAGGGCTACTATGACCCGGACATGCTACAACTGCAGCGTCGTATCCGCTGCAAGTATGATCCGGGTCGCGCGGAATGTACAACTAATAACAAGTAGAAAGACGAAAGACCCAAGACGAAAGAAAAAAAGCAGGGCGCCGAAGGCGCCCCGCCTTATATCTTCCTACTTTCAACTTTCGGCTTTCGGCTCGTTACGCTGAATGAAATTCAGCGTAACGTCCGCGAGCGCTTCGCCCTGATCTTCCTGCAGGAAGTGGCCGCCGTTTTCGATGGTGGTGTGGGACTGATTGGCCGCGCCCGGGATCAATTTCCGCAGCACCTGCTCACCGCCCGCGGTAATGGGATCCTTGTCGCTGAAGGCGGTCAGGAAGGGCTTGTCCCACTGCATCAGGGTCTCCCAGGCGCGCTTGTTGGGCTCGGCGGCCGGGTCATCCGGGGTAATCGGGACCAGCACCGGGAACTGGCGCGCGCCTTCCTTGTAGCTTTCGTCCGGGAAGGGGGCGTCATAGGCGGCGATGACCTCTTGCGGCAACTCCGTGGCCGAGCCGCTCTGCACGATCTTGCCCACCGGAAAGCTGGGCGTGTCCT
>CAZHGU010000010.1:0-15121 GCA_964532105.1 uncultured Alcanivorax sp.
AGTGGGGTGTCTTTTTCTTGCTTCGTTCTTTTGGACAAGCAAAAGAATGAAGGCGCCCGCCGGGGCGCGTCCCGGCTTGCGCCCGCAAGGGCGCCAAAACAGCGCAGATTACTCCTGGGCGGACCTCGTTACGGCTTGCGGTCCGCTCAATCCTGCCGTTCCCCCGGGACCGACGCGGTATCCCGGCAATACACAACCCCGGAGATTGTGGCCGGCCTCCTGTTTTCCGCCGCCAGCTTTGGCATCATGGAAACCAACAGCCGGGGCACAGTCATGAGCGAGGATTTCCGCATTGCCATTATCGGAGCCGGCTTCGGCGGGCTGGGCATGGCCATTCAGCTCACCCGCCATGGCGAGCAGGATCTGGTGGTGCTGGAAAAGCAGGCGGATCTGGGCGGTTGCTGGCATGACAACACCTACCCGGGGGCGGCCTGTGATGTGCCCTCGCACCTGTATTCGTTCTCCTTTGAACCCTGCTTCGACTGGTCGCACCGCTTCGCCCGCCAGCACGAAATCCATGCCTATCTGGAACACTGTGCGGACAAGTACGACGTGCGCCGGTATATCCGTTTCGGCACCGAGGTGACGGCGGCGGATTTCGACGAAAACACCGGCCGCTGGCATCTGAGCCTGGCCGACGGGAGTTCCATTACGGCCGGGATCCTGATTACCGCCACGGGCCAGCTGAACCGGCCGGCCGTGCCCGAGCTGCCCGGTCTGGAAGATTTCCGGGGCACCTGGTTTCATTCGGCGCGCTGGGATCACGACTTCGACCCCACGGGCAAGGATGTGGCCGTGGTGGGCACCGGCGCCAGTGCCATCCAGTTCGTGCCCCCGGTGGCGGACAAGGCGCGCCGGCTCTATCTGTTCCAGCGCTCGGCGCCTTATGTAGTGCCGCGTCCGGACAAGGCCTGGAAGCGGTGGCAGCGCCGGCTCATGCAGCGCTTTCCGGTGCTGCAGAAACTGGACCGGGCGCGCATCTATGCCCTGCTGGAAGCGCGGGTGCCGGGCTTCACCTTTCTGCCCTTCCTGATGAAAGTCTATGAATGGCGCTTCCACCGGTTGCTGCGCAAGCAGGTGCGGAACCCGGACCTGCGCCGCAAGCTCACCCCCGACTATCCACTGGGCTGCAAACGGGTGCTGCTGGCCAATGATTACTACCCGGCGCTGGTCCGGGACCATGTGGAGGTGATCGACACCGGCATCGACCGGGTCACCGAGGACAGTGTGGTGAGTGCCGACGGCCGCGAGCGGAGGGTGGACGCCATCATCTTCGGCACCGGCTTTCAGGCCACGGATTTTCTCTCGCCCATCCGGATCACGGGCCGCGACGGACACTCACTGAACCAGGCCTGGCGCGACGGCGCCGAGGCCTATCTGGGCATGACGGTGCACGGCTTTCCCAATCTGTTCATGCTCTACGGGCCCAACACCAATCTGGGGCACAGTTCCATCATCTATATGCTCGAATCCCAGATCCGCTATATCCTGCAGTGTCTGGACCTGATCCGGAGCCGGCAGTTGCGCTATCTCGAGGTCCGGGCGGAACCCCAGGACCGATTCAATCGACAAATCCAGCACAGGATGGAGCGCACGGTCTGGCAGAAAGGGTGCGAAAGCTGGTACAAGACGGCGGACGGGCGCAACACCAATAACTGGCCGGGCTTCACCTTCATGTATCGCCGCCGGACGCGCCACGTGCAACTGGACGATTATCACAGGGTGGGAGAAACCGGATGAGCGAGGACCGAATGAGCCGGGATTCGGACCGATCGGGCGACCAGCGCTGGCGCACGACACTGATGCGCAATCTGGTGCGGAGCACCGTCAAGCCGTTTTTCGCCCCCGCGGTCCCCGTACCCATCAAGCGCCAGGGGCTCTGGCTGACCTCGCGCACGGCCCGGCCCGCCCGCGGCAGTGATTTCCAGTCCATCGAGATGGGCGAAGTGGATGTGGAACAGGTCACCTGCGGTGAGGGCGAAGGGGAAGCCGCCAGCATCATCTATCTGCACGGCGGCGCCTTTTGCGTGGGCAGCCCCGTGACCCATCGGGCCATTACCTCGCGGCTGGCGCGGCATCTGGACGCGCATGTGTACGCGGTGGACTACCGGCTGGCGCCGGAGCACCCCTTCCCCGCCGCGCTGGAAGACGCGCTGACGGTCTATCAGGAACTGCTTGATGCCGGCGAAACGCCGGAGCGCATCGCCATTGTGGGCGATTCCGCCGGCGGCGGGCTGGCCCTGTCCACGGTCTTTGCCGCCCGCGACATGGGCCTGCCGGCACCGGCGGCGCTGTACGTCATGTCGCCCTGGGTCGATCTGACCCTGGCCAACTCGGGCCAGGCCGCACCGCGCGAGTCCATGCTGAGCTGGCGGGGGCTGGCGCGCGCGGCCCGGCTTTACGCACCGGGCGCCACCGAGGACCCCATGGTCTCGCCCCTGCGCGGCGATCTGGTGGGGCTTGCGCCGCTGCTGATCCAGAGCGGCAGCGAGGAAATCCTGCTGGCGGAAGCCCAGCAATTGTTCGAGAAAGCCCGGCACGCCAATGTTAAGGTACGCCTGAACATTTATGACGGCCTCTGGCATGTGTTCCAGGTACACGCGGGTCTGCTGGCGAGCGCCGACCAGGCCCTCGCGGAGGGCGCGGACTTTCTTCGGGACCACCTGGCCCGCGACTGAAACCAATCCCTTATGACATTATCCACCTCCCTTGTCCGCGCATTCCTGGCTCTGGGGTTGCCCGTGTTGAGTGCATGCTCCTCCCTGCCCGTGATCAGCCCGTCGGATTCGCTGGAGCAGCTGGAAGCGCGCCTCAACGCCCAGGGCCATCAACTGGACTGGCTCGCCGAGGCACAGCGCCTGCACCGCGAAGCGCTGGAGAACAACCAGCGCGAGCTGGCGACCACCATCCGCGAGACCATTCGCTCGGAAATGCCGCCGCCGGGCCAGTGCCTTGCCCTGCAGCAATCCCGCGAGGACGAGTCCGAATCCTCGTGCCCCGATAATCAGACGCTGACGATCGACAATCTGGACAAGCAGATCCTGGGTGAGGTGGAACATATCCTGCTGACACCCCCGGAGCTGGCGTATCGTGCCCGGGTGGACACGGGCGCGAACACCGCCTCCCTGGATGCCCGTTCGATCGAGGTTTTCGAACGCGACGGTGACGACTGGGCCCGGTTCGATGTGCCCACGGGCGAGGGCGAGGTGAAGACCCTGGAGCGCGACGTCACGCGCTATGTGCTGATTTCGAGCTCGGGCACGAAAGATCAGGAAAGGCGTCCGGTGGTGGAGCTGCAGTTCACCCTGGGCGAAACCGAACGCATGGCGGAGTTCTCCCTGACGAACCGCGCCCATCTGGACTATCCGGTGCTGATCGGACGCAACATTCTGCGTGATCTCATGGTGGTGGATATCTCCCGCGAATTCGCCGTGCCGCTGCCCGCGGACAGCCCGCGCGTCGTGGAGCGCGCGTCGGAGGAAGCGCAAGACGAGGATGAGGAGTGACCATGCCATCGCGCGTACCCTTCTATGCCGGGCTGGCCACGCTCGTGCTCGCCGGGGCGATACTGGCCTGGTTGCGGCACACGGAGCTGGACGTACCCTGGCTGCCGGGCGAGGACCGACCGGTCTGGCTGGTGGAGGCGCGCGTGGATTTCCGGGCCGGCGGCGAGCCGGTGCTGACCAGTCTCGACCTGCCCCGGAACCCGCCCGGTTTTGCGGTGGTATCCGAACAGGCCGCCTCGCCCGGTTTCGGCTTTTCCATTGTGGAGGAAGAAGGCGACCGTCGCGGGGAATGGTCCGTGCGCGAGGCCAGCGGTCCCACCACCCTGTACTACAAGGCCCAGGTGGTACGGCAAACGGATGACGAGGACGCCGACGACCCGCCGCCGCCGCAGGGCGATATCGACCCGGTGTTCTGGGAGGAACCCCAGGCCACCGCGGCCGCCGAACTGCTGGCGGAAGCCCGCCGGCACTCCAGCACGCCGGAGAGTCTGGCGCGGGAGCTGATCAAGCGGCTGTCGGCGCAGAATCCGGATCAGAATGCGCGCCTGCTGCTGGATACGCACGACAAGGCCCGGATTCTCAAGCGCCTGCTCAACCAGGCGGAGATTCCCGCCCGCCTGGCCACCGGACTGCGCCTGGAAGACGCGCGCCGGCGCCAGCAGCTGCAGACCTTTGTGGAGCTGTACGACGGCAACGAATGGCGTTTTTTCGATCCGGAGTCGGGCCACCAGGGTATTCCCGAGAACCTGCTGTTATGGCAACGCGGCACGGAGTCCCTGCTGGATGTCATGGGCGGCGAGGATTCGCGGGTCAGTTTTTCCATCCTGCGCCAGACCGTGCCCTCGCTGGGGCTGGCCTCGTCCAGCGACGCGCTCAATGACCTGGGCCTGTTCGGGCTCTATCAGCTGCCCATCGAGGAACAGGGCATGTTCCGCATCCTGTTGCTGCTGCCGCTGGGCGCGCTGGTCGTGGCGTTCATGCGCATCGTGGTGGGCGTACCCACGTCGGGCACCTTCATGCCCGTACTCATTGCCGTGGCCTTTCTCCAGACCTCGCTGCTTCCGGGCATTATCACCTTCGTCACCATTGTGGCCCTGGGCCTGCTGCTGCGCGGCTATCTGTCGCTGCTCAATCTGCTGCTGGTGGCACGCATATCGGCGCTGATCATTCTGGTGATCTTTCTCACCTCCGTGATCAGCGTGGTCGGGTATCGCCTGGGGCTGAATCCGGGCAACACCATTACCTTCTTCCCCATCGTGATCCTGGCCTGGACCATTGAGCGGCTGTCCATTCTCTGGGAGGAGGAATCCGCCCAGGAGGTGCTCAAGCAGGGCGGCGGCAGTCTGCTGGTGGCCGTGCTGGCCTACCTGTTGATGCAGGACCCCATCGCCGGACACCTGTCGTTCAATTTCCCGGAACTGCACCTGATCGTGCTGGCGGCGATTCTGTTCATGGGGCAGTACACCGGCTACCGGCTGACGGAGCTGCACCGTTTCCGGGCCATGTCGGAGCCGGACTGATGTGGGTCAAGCCCGCTGCATTGCGCCGGCACGGCATGCTGGGCATGAACCGGCGCAATCTGGAGTTCATCGGCCGCTATAACGACCGTGAACAGTATCCGCTGGTGGACGACAAGCTGCGCACGCGGCGGCTGGCCGAACAATACGGCATTGCCACACCCCGGCTGATCAGCGTAATCCGGACCCAGCACGATGCCCGCGCCTTTGTCCGCTCGCCGGACAGTCCGGACCGTTTCGTGATCAAGCCCAGCCGGGGCGCCGGCGGCAAGGGCATCATGGTGATCCAGGGGCGTTCGGACGGGGAATTCTTCAAGGCTTCCGGCGAGCGACTCAGCCGCACGGATCTGGAACGGGATCTGTCCAATATTCTGGCGGGGCTGTACTCCCTGTCGGGCCAGCCCGATGTGGCCATTGTCGAGGACGTGATCGAGCCGGGCCCGGATTTCACCGCCTGGTCCCACGAGGGCGTGCCGGATGTGCGCATCCTTCTGTTTCAGGGCTATCCGGTCATGGCCATGGTGCGTCTGGCCACGCACCGCTCCGATGGCAAGGCCAATCTGCACAAGGGCGCGGTGGGCGTGGGCCTGGATATCGCCACCGGCCGGTGCCGCCATGCCGTGCAGTTCAACCACCGTATTTTCCGCCATCCGGATACCGGTCATGCGCTGGATAACCTGGCCGTGCCGGACTGGCATCCGCTGCTGATGCAGGCCGCCTGGTGTTACGAGGCGACGGGGCTGGGCTATCTGGGCGTGGATCTGGTGATCGACGAACACCAGGGCCCGTTGCTGCTGGAACTCAATGCGCGTCCGGGCCTGGCGATCCAGATCGCCAACGGCGAAGGTCTATTGCCCCGGCTGCGCCATATCGAGGCCCTGCACCGCCCTCATCTCACGCCCCGGGATCGTGTGGATCACGTTATCGAAGCGTTCTCCGAATTCCGGACTCAATAACGGCGGAAGTACTCGTCCGCCGCGCGCATGACACGCGGGGCCAGCACCAGCGCCGAGATCATGGTGGGGATGGCCATCATGGCGTACATACCGTCGACAAAGCCCACCACCATTTCCAGCGACATCACCGAGCCCAGCACCACCAGCACGCAATAGATCCAGATGTAGTGATGCTGATGTTGCGCGCCGATGAGAAAGCCCAGGCACTTGGCGCCGTAATACCAGAAGCTGAACACCGTGCTCAGGCCCAGCATCACCACCATGGCCGCCAGCAGCCCTTCGCCGGCCTCGGGCAGGGCCGCGCGGAAGGCGTTCAGCGTCATGATGACCCCGTCCTCCTCCCCGGTGCGCCAGACGTCGGTCACGAGAATGGTCAGGGCGGTACAGGTACAGACCAGCAGGGTATCGATCACCGGGCCGATCATGGCCACCAGTCCCTCGCGCACCGGCTCGTCCGTACGCGCCGCGCCATGCGCCATGGATTCGGTACCAATGCCGGCCTCATTGGAAAAGGCGCCACGGCGTACACCCATGATGATCACCGAGCCCACGGCCCCGCCGGCCGCCGCCGTGCCGGTAAAGGCATCCGTAACGATCAGCGCCAGCGCCCCGGGGACCCGTTCGGCATGACCGATCAATACCCAGAAGGTGACCAGCAGATAGGCCACCACCATGGACGGCACCAGAATGGAGGTGACGCGCCCCACGCGCTGCACCCGGCCCAGAATCACGGCCAGCACGACGGCCGCGAGAATCAGACCGGTCACCAGATCAAAGACGAAATGACGGTCGTCACTGGCCCAGCCCAGGGGCTCGGCCAGCGTATTCTGGAGAATCTGCACCAGCTGGTTGATCTGGAAAATGGGCGTGGTGCCGATCAGCGCCGCCAGGGCAAACAGATACGCCAGCGGCCGCCAGCGCGGCCCCAGCCCCTCGCGGATGACATACATGGGCCCGCCCTGAAGCCGGCCCAGGGAGTCGTTACCGCGATACATCACCGCCAGGGTGGCGGTGAAGAACTTGGTGGCCACACCCACCACGGCGGTGAGCCACATCCAGAAGACCGCGCCCGGTCCCCCCAGACCAATGGCCACGGCCACGCCGGCCACATTGCCCATGCCCAGGGTCCCGGACAGCGCCGTGGACAGGGCCTGGAAGTGGCTGATGTCGCCTTCGTCTTCCGGGTCGTTATAACGCCCGCGCAGCACGGCCACCGCGTGCGGAAAGAAACGGTAGGGCCGCGCCCCGGAGTAGACCACAAAGAAGAGCCCGCCACCGACCAGCAGCACCACCAGCGGCGGCCCCCACATGAAACCGGCAAAGGCGTTCAGCGCCTGTTCAATCTGCTTTGCCCAGGGTTCCATTCAAAATCCCCCGCTTCTCGTCCAAACCTGTGGAAACGGCCATCGTGCCCTCTGGGTAATGCCCTACCGAGGTGGCCACGTAAAGCCGTAGGGTGCGCTGTGCGCACCTTCCTGCGCTGATGGTGCGCACAGCGCACCCTACGGCTGGGTTTGGAGTCCGGAGAGCAAATCCGGTTCTGTTATAACAGCCACCGACAGGAATAAACCAAAGCCCCCTCAGCCGGGAGGCCAAGAGAAACTGCGGCCACCCAGCACATGAATATGCAGATGAAAGATGGTCTGGCTGGCCCCTTCGCCGTTATTGATATTCAGCCGGAAATCCTCCAGCCCCTCCTGCGCGGCTACCTTGCGCGCCACCAGCAGCAGGTGGCCGAGCAGTTGCTCGTCGATCTCTTCGGCATCGGAGAGTTTCGGAATGGGCTTCTTGGGAATCACCAGGAAATGGGTGGGCGCCTGGGGATTGATATCGCGGAACGCCAGGGCCTGGTCGTCCTCGAAAATGATATCCGCCTCGATTTCCCGGTTGATGATCTTGCCGAACAGGGTGTCACTCATGGCAGCTCCCGAAATTGCACTGAAGGACTCGATTCTCCTGCCCGCCCTTGATTGCATTGTGCCACGGTTCACAATGCACAAAGGTGGAATGGCGTTCATTTCCGTACGACCGCCTATAATGGGCACAATCAGCGTGCCCGTCGAGATCCGGGATTCAAACTATGGCAACCCTGTTCGTGGACAATCTGACCGTGCTGGATTTCTCCTATCTCCACGCCAAGCGGGGCATGGTGGGCGAATCCTGGATGGTGGACCTGGAACTCAGCGGCGAGCTGGACGAACAGGGCATGGTCTTCGACTTCGGCGATATCAAGCACGCCATCAAACAGCGGCTGGACGACACGGCCGATCACCGCCTGCTGGTGCCCGCCGACCATGACGAGCTGAGCGTGCGGGAAGAGGACGAGCGCATCCAGCTGGACTGGAACTACCAGAACGGCGTCATCCGCCTGGGCGCGCCCGCCGACTCCATCCTGCAACTGCCGGGCGAGGAAATCTCCAAGGGCAGCCTGACCGTGTTTCTCATCGAGCGTATCCGCGAGGTGGTGCCGGCCAATGTGGACGAGGTACTGATCACCCTGCGCGAGGAATCACTGGGCACCGCGCCCTTCTACCACTACTCCCACGGGCTCAAGAAGCACGAGGGCAACTGCCAGCGCATTGCCCACGGCCACCGTTCGGGCATCGAGATCTATGAAAACGGCCGCCGGAGCCGCTACTGGGAGAAACTCTGGGCGGACCGCTGGGAAGATATCTATATCGGCACGGAAGAAGACCTGGAAGGTACCTACTATATCGACGAGGTGCCCCACCACCGCTTCCGCTACGAGGCACAGCAGGGCCGCTTCGAGCTGATGCTCCCGGAGGACCACTGCTATCTCATCGACACGGACTCCACCGTGGAATGTCTGGCGGACCATATCGCCGGGGAACTCGCCCGCGAAGCACCGGGCAAGCATTTCCGGGTGCGCGCCTTCGAGGGCATCGGCAAGGGCGCCATCGCCGAAGCCGGGCAGATGCGGGTGTAATTCCCCTATCCTCTCTGAACGAGCCCAGGCAGAAACACCCGGGGTGCCATCTCCTCGCGCCTCGCTCCTCGAACCTCGAACCTCGAACCTCGCCCCTACCCGGCTGCCGCCACCTTTTCCAGTTCCCGGCGCGTGACCACCTCCGCCTCCTCGCGGATCAACCGCCGCAACCAGCGGTGCGCGGCGTTGTGATGAAGGATGGGCGACCAGGCCATCTTCAGTTCAAACTCGGGAATCTCGAAGGGCGGTTCCTTGATGACCAGTTGCGGATTCTGCGCCTGCATGCGCGCCACGCGTGACGGCAGGGTGGCCACCAGGTCGTTGTTCATGGCCAGCAGGGCGGGCATCTGGTAGTGGCGGGTAAAGATGGCGATGTTGCGGGCCTTGCCCATGCGTTCCAGGGCCTTGTCGATCCAGCCCAGCCCGCCCAGCCGGTCCGGGTTCATGCCGAAGCCCACGCCGAAGCCGGTCTTGGACACCCAGATGTGCTGGGCGGAGAGGTAGGCGTCCAGGTCGAAATGCTCCACCAGGGGGTTGTCCCGGTTGAGCAGGCAGGAAAAGGAATCCTCCCAGAGCGTGACCTGGTGGAAGGAGCCGGGAATCTCGTTGAAGCGGTTGATGGCCATGTCCACCCGGCCCTGCTCCATGTCCGGGTAGCTCACATCCGACGGGGTAATGAAATCCAGCACCACCTGGGGCGCTTCCCGGCGCAGCCGGTGGACAATGCTGGGCACCAGGGTGGCCTCGGCATAGTCGCTGGTCATGATGCGAAAGACCCGGCGGCTGTCTTCCGGGCGGAAGGAGTCCTCGGGCGTCATCACCGCCTCCGCCTGGGCCACTACCTGGCGCACCAGCGGCTGCAGCGCCCGGGCGCGCTCGGTGGCCGTCATGCCCTCGGAGGTGCGGATCAGCAGCGGATCCTCGAAGAGTTCGCGCAGGCGCTTGAGACCATTGCTCATGGCCGGCTGGGTAATGCCCAGCTGCTCGGCGGCGCGCGTGACACTGCCCTCCCGGAGCAAAACATCCAGATATTTCAGCAGGTTGAAATCGAGATTCCATACATTCATAGCGTGAATGGCGAATATACAAAATATAAATTTGGTCAATTGTACCAGAGTCTCTATCCTGCCCCAGCTTTTCAAGCCAATGCTCAAGATTCATACAGGAGACTCTAGATGGCGACCGGAGATTACGATCCGCAGGCCGAAATCAAGCGCATCGAGAAGGACTGGGCGGAGAACCCGCGCTGGAAGGACGTCAAGCGCCCCTATGGCGCCGAGGACGTGGTGCGTCTGCGCGGCTCCATCAAGACCGAGAACACGATCGCCCGCCGCGGCGCGGAGCGCCTCTGGGACCTGGTCAACGGCGATGCCAAGAAGGGCTATGTGAACTGCCTGGGCTCGCTCACCGGCGGTCAGGCCGTGCAGCAGGTCAAGGCCGGCATCGAAGCCATTTATCTGTCCGGCTGGCAGGTGGCCGCGGATAACAACACCGGCGAAACCATGTATCCGGACCAGTCCCTGTATCCGGTGGACTCGGTGCCCACCGTGGTCAACCGCATCAACAACGCCTTCAAGCGTGCCGACCAGGTGCAGTGGGAAAAGGGCGCCAAGCCCGGCGATTCCGACTGGGTCGACTATTTCGCGCCCATCGTGGCGGACGCGGAAGCCGGTTTCGGCGGCGTGCTCAACGCCTATGAGCTGATGAAGCACATGATCGAGGCGGGCGCCGCCGGCGTTCACTTCGAGGACCAGCTCGCGTCCGTGAAGAAGTGCGGTCACATGGGCGGCAAGGTGCTCGTGCCCACCCAGGAAGCGGTGGAGAAGCTCACCGCCGCGCGCCTGGCAGCCGACGTGGCCGACGTGCCCACCATCGTGCTGGCACGCACCGACGCCAACGCAGCGGATCTGATGACCAACGACATCGACCCCTATGACGCGCCCTTCCTGACGGGCGAGCGCACCGCCGAGGGCTTCCATCGCACCAAGGCGGGCATCGATCAGGCCATCAACCGCGGTCTGGCCTATGCGCCCTATGCGGATCTGCTGTGGTGCGAAACCGCCACGCCGGATCTGGACGAGGCGAAGAAGTTCGCCGAGGCCATCCGCAAGGAGCATCCCAATCAGCTGCTGGCGTACAACTGCTCGCCGTCGTTCAACTGGGCGAAGAACCTGGACCGCAACACCATCGCCAAGTTCCAGCAGGAACTGGCCGACATGGGCTACAAGTACCAGTTCATCACGCTCGCCGGTATCCACAACATGTGGTACAACATGTTCGATCTGGCCTACAACTACGCCCAGGGCGAAGGCATGAAACACTATGTAGACATGGTGCAGCAGCCGGAATTCGCCGCCGCCGAGCGTGGCTACACCTTTGTGGCGCACCAGCAGGAAGTGGGCGCGGGCTACTTCGACGACATGACCAATGTCATCCAGGGTGGCTCGTCCTCGGTGACCGCCATGAAGGGGTCCACGGAAGAAGACCAGTTCTGATCACCGCCGTGATCACCACCGGTCTGAAAAGAGCCGCCCCAGGGCGGCTCTTTTTGTATCTGATTGAACTTAAACGACTTCTACCGAGTCTCACCTGAATACACAAGCCGCAAGGAAGCCTCCCTGGAGGTCAGACGCCTTCTGTACACCCCCTTCTGTAGTAGCAGCTTGCCATTATCGAAAAGCATCGGTTTTGCGGGTAAGGTTTGTCTGACTTTCCAGGGGGTTATCGTGAAGTTATGAAATATGAAACCGGCACGAGTGCGGAAAAGTTCGTAGTGCGCTTCCCCGCGGGGGTGCGCGACCGGATCGCCGAAGCCGCTCGTTGCAGCCACCGGAGCATGAACTCGGAAATCATTGCGCGTCTGATTCTGAGCCTGGACAACTGGCCGGAGCAATTGCCCTCGCCCCGCGCCGCGGTGCCGGCGGGCGAGGAAGAGGCTCTGCTGCTGGACTGTTTCCGGGCATTATCCCGGGAGCAGAAAACGGCGCTGCTTACGCTGCTCAAAGAGCAGGGCTGATCCTCCTTCAGCCCCGAAAGGGTCTCGATGCCGGGAAGAAGGTCCCCCTGCCCGGACCGACGCAAACCCTCAAACCGGCTCAATCACCCTCGGTGTTGCTCGCGCTGCGGTAGCGCTTGATCATGTCCCCCACCAGGGCCTGGGGGTTGATGCGGGTCTGATACCAGTTGATGCGCCAGTCCAGATGCGCCCCGGTGGCCCGGCCGGATGAGCCCACGGTGCCCACGACCTGCCCCTTGCGGACCTCATCGCCCTTTTCCACCTTCAAATCCTTGAGGTGAATGAAGGTGGAGGTTACGCCATAGCCGTGATCAATAATCAGGGTACCGCCGGAATAGAACATGTCGGGATGGGCCAGCACCACTTCGCCGGCATTGGGCGCGCGCACCTCGGTACCGGCCGGCCGGGCGATATCCACGCCGTAATGGGGCCGCCCCGGCTCGCCGTTATAGATGCGCTGACTGCCGTACACCCCGGTAATGGGGCCGTATAGCGGCCAGCGGAAACTGTTCAGGAAGTGTTTGAGATCGGATTCGCGGGCGCGCGCCGCCTGCACGGCGGCGGTCTCCTGGCGGATGCGCTTGAGCGTTTCCCCGGTGGGCGGCTCCACGGTGCGCTCGGGCACCCCCTCGATTTCCTGCACGGGCCAGTCGCGCTCGCGCAGCCGGAAGACATGGCTCTCTTCGCGCTCGCCTACCTTCAGGCTCAGCCCCGCCAGCCCCTCGGCGTCCCGGCCGAAGCCGAAAACGAAATAGCCTTCGGGGGTGACGCGCAGACGCCGGCCGTCCAGCCGGACCGTGGCCTCGGACCGGGTCTTGCCCACCAGCAGGGAACCGGGCGCGATCTCGCCGTCGAGCGACTCCAGCAGGGGCTTTTCGCCAGCCTGGTCCGACGATCCGGACTCGTCCGACGGCGCCGCCGTGGCGGTGGCCGCCCACAACCAGGCGCTACAGATAAGCAGAAGCGTCTTCAATATCGAGTTGTTCCGCATCAAGTGCTTTCCGGGCATAGTCTTCCCAGACCCGGTGCCGGATGAAAAGTTCATAAACATCGGGATCAATGTGGTGTTCATCGCGCATCTTCTGGAGGATGGACAGCGCCTTGCTGAGCTTCATGGGCTCCTTGTAGGGACGATCCTTCGCCGTCAGCGCCTCGAAAATATCGGCAATTACCATCATGCGTGCCGGCGTGGACATTTCATCACGGGTCAGCCCGCGGGGGAAGCCGCTGCCGTCCATTTTCTCGTGGTGCCCGCCGGCGTATTCCGGCACCCGGCGCAGCTTGCGCGGAAACGGCAGGGATTCGAGCATGTCGATGGTCACGCGCACGTGATCATTGATGATTTCACGCTCCTCGGGCGAGAGGGTGCCGCGTTCGATACACAGATTATGCACCTCGTCGTCGGTCAATAGCGGCCGGGGCCGAACGGCGGCGTCCAGCCAGTTCAGCCGCGCCAGCCGGCGCACGCGCTCCTGGTCTTCGTCGGCCATGAATTCGCCGCCCTTGTTGGCGCCGCGCAGGAATTCCAGATCCTGCTCCAGCTGCCACAGTTCCTCGCGATGGCGTTGATAGAGTTCCTCCCGGCGCTCGGGGCGTTCCATGACCGCCTGCAGATATTCGTTTTCCTTCTGCTGGCGCAGGGCCGCGAAACGCGCGGCCACCTCCTCGATACGGTCATGCAGGGTGTGCAGCTTGGTGGATTTGTCCAGCACCGAATCCGGGGTGGCCAGCTTGCCGCAGTCATGCATCCAGGCGGCCACATGCAGCTCGTACCACTCATCCTCGTCCAGCCGGAAATCCCGGAACCGCTCCCCGTCGTCACAGGCCGCTTCGGCGATCAGCTCCGTCAGCAGGGGCACGCGCTGACAGTGCTTGGAGGTGTGGGAACTCTTGGCGTCAATGGCCTGGGCGATCACCTGGATAAAGGCGTCCAGCAGGTCCTTGAGCTCCTGCACCAGGATCTGGTTGTTCAGCGCAATGGCGGCATAGCTCGCCAGCGCCTGAACGAGCGGCTCGATCTGCTCGGTAAAGGCAATCACCTCGCCCGTTTCCGGGTGACGGGCATTGACCAGCTGCAGTACGCCGATGACTTCGTTGAGGTGGTTGAGCAACGGCACGGTGAGAAAGGAGGTGGAGCGGTAACCGTGCTGTTCGTCGAAGCGCTGGGTGCCGGAGAAATCGAACTCCCGCGATTCATAGGCGTCGGCCACATTGATCAGCCGGCCCGTGATGGCCGCGTGGGCGGCCACATGGTGATGATTGGGTTTGCCCGTCTCGTCGGTCAGCGGTACCGGATCCAGGGTCACCGGCTGATCCGAGGAACCGCCCTGGTCAATGCCCAGGCTGTCGTTGCGCACCAGGGCGAATTCCAGCCGCTCGCCGCCATCGTCGTTGTCGCGCAGCAGATAAAGGGTGCCACCGTCGGCATGGCCGATGGCCTGGGCCTCGCTGAGGATGCGCTCCAGCAGCCGGCCGGTATTGGGCTCGCCCGACAGGGTAACCAGCAGCTCGCGCTGATCATGCATGATGCGCTGCTGCTGTAACGCCATGGCGGCGAAACCGGCCAATACGGACACCACCTGCTCGTGGCCATCATCGAAGGGGATGATTTCGCCCGTGTCCGGATCCCGGGCGTTGAGCAACTGCATGACCGCCACCAGCTCGCCCAGGTCCGTTTTCAGCGGCACCGCCAGAATGGACGCCGAGCGGTAGCCGAACCTGTGGTCGAATTCGCGCGTACCCGAGAAATCGAAATTCTCGGCGTCATAGGCATCGGGAATATTCACCAGCTCTCCGGTGAGCGCGGCATGGGCGGCGATATGGCTGTGGTTGAGCTTGCCCTGATGAAACAGCGGCAGCGGCGGGTAATCCAGCTGTCCGCCGGTGGCGCCGCCCAGATGCAGGCCCAGCGAATGATTGCGCACAATGGCGAATTCCAGCCGGCTGTCGTGATCCCGGCCCTCGGCCAGATAGAGGGTACCGCCGTCGGCATGGGTGAGCGCCTGGGCCTCCTCGAGGATGGTCTCGCAGGTGCGTGCCACGTCTCGCTGGGCCGTAATGCGCTGGGCCACCCGGATGAGGCGCTGATACTCTTCGGGGTCGAGCTTGTCGAGCTGGGGCATGAGTCGCGGAAACTCCCGATGATTGAACCTGACTTGTTCCCCCGCGCCGGGCGGGGT
>CAZHGU010000011.1:0-7291 GCA_964532105.1 uncultured Alcanivorax sp.
GCGGTGGCCGCATAACTGTGCTTTACAATGGCGCCATTGTTGCCGACAACACGGGGATTGCCCCATGAGCGAAGAACTGCCCCTGGTCATGGAGCCGGCGGATCTGGCCCGCCGGCTGGACGACGAGCATCTGCTTATCCTGGATCTGGGCAAGGCCCAGGTCTACGAACAGGCCCATGTGCCCGGCGCCATCCATCTGGACCACTCGCGCCTGGTCCATGGCGAACAGCCCGTGCCCGGACTGCCCCCCTCGCCGGAAGAGCTCGCCGCGCTGTTCTCGGAAATCGGGCTGCGCCCGGATCTGCATGTAGTCGCCTACGACGACGAAGGAGGCGGCTGGGCCGGCCGGCTGCTGTGGACCCTGGAGCTGATCGGCCACAAGCACTGGTCCTATCTCAATGGCGGCATCCATGCTTGGCTGGCGGAAAACCACCCCAGTACCACGATGCCCGGCGAGCCGCGCCCGTCACAGTATACGGTGACCGAATTCCGGGAAGAACCCCGGGTGGATATCGACTACCTGCTGGAGCACTATCAGGACGACAACCTGGTGGTCTGGGATGCGCGTTCGGAGGATGAGTTTAGCGGTATGCGCGCCTTTGCCCGCAAGGGCGGCCACATCCCGGGGGCCGTGCACTACGAATGGACCCGGGCCATGAACCGCGACCACCATCTGCGCCTGCGCGACCCGGATGAGCTCCGCCGGGAGCTGGAAGACCTGGGGATTACCCCGGACAAGGAAGTGGTCACGCACTGCCAGACCCATCACCGCTCCGGCCTGACCTGGCTGGTGGGACGCTGGCTGGGCTATCCCCGTATCCGCGGCTATCCCGGCTCCTGGGCGGAATGGGGCAACCATCTGGATACACCGGTGGAGAAAGAGGAAGGGCCGGGTAGTTGAGGCTTCGCAACCTTCTCGAGACGGCCTTTGTGGCGCTGCAGTATCTGCTGCCCCATCACCTGCTCTCGCGCGCCGTGGGCCGGGTAGCGGACTGCCGCTGGCCCTGGGTAAGAATCCCGCTGATCCGGGCCTTCGTGCGCATCTTCGGCGTGGATCTGTCCGAGGCACGGGAGCCGGCCCCCCAGGCCTACGCGAGTTTCAATGATTTCTTTACCCGGCCGCTGCGCGCCGATGCCCGCCCGCTGGCCGCCGACGGCATCCTCTGCCCCGCCGATGGCACCCTGAGCCGGGCGGGCCGGATCCGCGGCAGTGATCTCTTCCAGGCCAAGGGGCATTACTATTCGCTGCTGGAACTGCTGGGCGATGCTCCGGAACTGGCCGGTGAATTCATCAACGGCAGTTTCGCCACCATCTATCTCGCGCCCCGGGACTATCACCGTGTACACATGCCGCTGGACGGCCGGCTGCGCTGCTGGAGTCATGTGCCCGGGCGCCTGTTTTCCGTCAATGACACCACGGCCCGGAAGGTCCCCCGGCTTTTTGCGCGCAACGAACGCGTGGTCACCGTCTTCGATACCGACGCCGGGCCCATGGCCGTGATTCTGGTGGGGGCCATGATCGTGGCGGGAATCGAGACCGTCTTCGCCGGCCGGATCACGCCCCTGGCGCGCCGGGTCCAGCACCATCGTCCGGAGGCCGGCCCCCGTCTGCGCGCCGGCGATGAACTGGGCCGTTTCCTGCTGGGCTCCACCGTCATCGTGTTGCTGCCGGACGGAGCGGCCCGATGGCACCCGGGCCTGGAGGCGGGCTGCCCCGTGCGCATGGGGCAGGCGCTGGGCGAACACTGCTAGCCCGGATATTTCACCCAATCACTCGCATAGCCGAAGGTAAGCATGACGATACGAGCTGTTCAGAGTCTTCCTGCGGCAGGGTATGATCATACGATTACGTTTGCCCTGCACTTCGCTTGGTCTGCCCGCCGTCAGGCGCACATGCTCAGTCAGCCGTAGTCCCTGCTACGGCTTCCCTCGCGAGCACGCCTGACGACGAGCATCCGCGGCGCGAATTACAGGGCATTGGGTGAAATATCCGGGCTAACAGGCTGTTGAAAAAAACGTTGTGGACTCAGCCTTTCAACTCATTCTCCGCCCGGGCGGTCACAAGCTTGTCCGCCTGGGCGGTGATCAGATGCTGATAACGCTGAATCAGCTGACTGATGGGCTGCAAGCGCACATTGCCGGTTTCCGTGCTCACGTCCAGACCATCCTCGCGTCTGAACAGAACCCATGGGCCCAGTTCCAGATCGTCCAGCTCATCCGCGGGCACGTACACGGTGCCGGTTTCCGCGTGCTCGGGAAGAGCCGTCCGTACCCCCGCCTCCGCGCTCAACAGGATTCGAAACGCCGGCGCGCGCCCGGGTCCGGAGCTCGCCAGCCGTTGCGACGCCAGCAGAAAAACCTCGCCGGCGCACAGGGCCTGAAAGGCGGCCTCGGGCGGGTGCGCAGCGGTAAAAACCACTCGGGCCCCTTCGTCCAGCGGCGTCTCGCGCACACCGCCGTACAGCCCCACGACCCGGTCCAGCAAGTGCTCATGTTCCGCCAGTCGGGCCTTCAGGGCGGACCGGGTATAACGCTCGCGCAGGGAGACCAGGCGGACCGGCTCGATATAGAGCTCTGTGTGCGCGCGTGGTGCCGGCTCGTCAACCGATTCGTTGCCGGGCCCGGACGTGTGGCCGCCGAGGCTTAGCTGACGCGCAATCATTTCCCCGAGCACCCGCAGCGCCAGCAACAGCAGAACCACCAGCACGAAACCGGCTTCCACCCCTTCGCGCGCCGCCCCATCGGCGGCCGGCCAGATCTCCACGCGCCCCACGGGCGTCGCCTCGCCGCCCGCGGGCTGCTGCACGGGCGCCGGTTCGGACTGTTCCGGGCCCGAGCGCGCCAGCACCCGGTCCCGCATATCCCGCACGACCAGGGTCGCGACCGTATCCATTTGCGTCGCCTGACGCGCGATCACGCCCAGGCTGACGCGATTGCCCGCGCTCAGGTATTCGGCGCTGTCGGCGGCGAGATACCCCGCCAGGGCCTGCAGGTGCTCGCGTTGCTGCGCCTGCAGCCGGGTATCCAGGCGTTCGAGAAAGTACACGCCCACCACCAGCATGAGCGCGAGCATGAGCGCGAGATCGCGCAGCAGGGCCTTCTCCCGTCTCGACCAGGACCGCCAGTCCATTTCACTCCCCTTGCCCGCGTGGTGTCCGTATCATCCAGTGTCGCCCGGGAGCTGGCAAACCGGATTTCCACACGAGCTTGCCTTTGCTGGTATCCTGTGCGCCTTCGCCAGGATCCCGGAGGAAGCAAGTCCCGTGCGCGAGATCATTCTGATTCAGGTTTCCGGCAGTGATCGTCCCGGTCTTACCGCCGCCTTTACCCGCATCCTCGCCCGGTTCGGGCTCAATATTCTGGATATCGGTCAGGCCGTGATCCACGACAGTCTGTCCCTGGGCATTCTGGTGGAAACACCGCCGGATCGGGACAGCTCGTCCATGATCAAGGAACTGCTGTTCGAAGCGCACAAGCTCAATGTCTCCGTGCGTTTCCGCCCCATCGAGTACGAACGTTACGAGGAATGGGTGGCAGAACAGGGCAAGGACCGTTTCCTGATCACCCTGCTCGCGCGCAAGATTACCGCGGAACAGATCGGCGATGTCACGCGCGTGGTCGCCGACAATGAACTCAACATCGACAGCATCAATCGCCTCTCCGGCCGGGTGCATCTGGAAGGCGAGACCCGCGAAAACGACGCCAGCGCCTGTGTCGAGATCTCGGTCCGGGGCCAGCCCCGGGACGTGGCGGACATGCACGCCGCCTTCATGGAAATCGCCAATCAGCGCAACATGGACATAGCCTTCCAGAAGGACAGCGCTTTCCGGCGCAACCGCCGCCTGGTGGCCTTCGACATGGACTCGACCCTGATCGAATCCGAAGTCATCGACGAACTCGCCGAGGAAGCCGGCGTGGTGGATCAGGTGGCGGCCATTACCGCCAGTGCCATGCGCGGCGAAATCGATTTCAACGAAAGCTTCCGGCAACGCGTGGCCATGCTGGAAGGACTGGAGGAATCCTCACTGGAGCGGGTCTGGTCGCGCATCCGGGTCACCGAGGGTGCGGAGCGGCTGATCAATACCCTCAAGGCTCTGGGCTACAAGACGGCCATTCTCTCCGGCGGCTTTACCTGGTTCGGCGAACATCTGCAGCAGGAACTGGGCATCGACTATGTCTACGCCAATGAGCTGGAAGTCGAAAACGGCCGGGTAACCGGCCGGGTGGCCGGCCCCATTGTCAACGGCGAACGCAAGGCCCAACTGCTGCGCGAAATCGTCGAGCGTGAACAGATCAGTCTGGAACAGGTAATCGCCGTGGGCGACGGCGCCAATGATCTGCCCATGCTGGACATCGCGGGTCTGGGCATTGCCTTCCGCGCCAAGCCCATGGTTCAGGAGAACGCCGAACAGGCCATTTCCACCCTGGGCCTGGACGGCATTCTCTATCTGATCGGCGTACGCGACGAAGACCAGAAGGAATTGCTGGCCAGCGGCCATATCCAGGCTGACTAACGGGGTTGTTGGACCCTACTCCTCGCTGATCTGGATCTCGGGCGCGGGCGGCTGCAAATACTAGCCCTGCAGGTGGTCGACACCATCCATGGTCCACAGCGCCTGCATTTGCTGGGCGCTTTCGATAAAGCCCACGAGCACTTCCTTGTCCGCGTCACTGACCTGCTTGATCAGTTCGCCGAACTTCTCGCGGCTTTCGGCATTACCCAGTTCCTGCGTATAGGTGCCGTCGAACTTCACCATGTCCACCTGGACATGTTCGAAAAGCTGGAAGGGATGAAGATCACCGGCAAAACGACTCACGGAAATGCGCGCGCCCGCGTTGTGGATCTGCTCGGCAAAGGCGCTGACCTGCTTGAGGAAATTCTTGGCGTCCATCTCGGAGAACTGGAATACCACCCGACCGGCGCTGATCTTCGACGCCTTGAGCGCCTTGACCACCCATTCGGTGAATGACGCATCCTCCAGCGAATAGCCACTGATATTGATCATCAGCCGCAGGGGCTCTTCCTGTTCCGCGGCCGCACGCAACGCGCGCAGAATGATCCAGCGATCCACCTTGGGCGCCAGACCGTGCTCGGCGGCCACGGGCATGAACTCCGAGGGCTTGAGATCCTCGCCCTTTTGCTGAGGCAGATAGACGAAGGACTCGAAAAACGAGGGCGCCTCGTCGGCCATGCTCATGATGGGCTGGTAGAGCAGCTTGAAACCGCCGTTCTCGAGTGCCTGTTTCAGCACCATGAGCACGGCTTCCGACGAACCGGATTCCACATCGTCCATGGGATCATGCACATGGACAGCATCGCCCGTGCCGTTATTGGCCGCTTCCGCCCGATTGCAGCATTCCAGCGCCTTGGTCATCACCGCCTGGCTGCCGCGACTGTCCTCGCGGGCAAAGGCCACGCCAATGCTCGCGCTCAGCTGCAGGGTGCGTGAGCCCACTTCCGGCATCAGCTCGGCAATGCCCTTGCGCAGCGCCTCGGCACGCTCGCGCGCTTCGTCCAGATCCTTGACCTGGAGCAGAATGGCAAAATCCTCGCCGCCCACGCGCGAGAGCACACTCTCCGGTCCCATCTGCTCGCGCAGGAAATCCGCGACCGTGTGAAGCAGCTCGTCGGCACCGTCAATGCCCACCGTGGTCTGGTGCTGTTCGAAATCATCCAGGCGAAGATAGAGCACAGCCGCAAGCTGACCGCTGGTCACGGCTTCGTTGACCGCCCGGTCCAGCTCCTCCATGAACCAGCTGCGGTTGTAGAGGTCGGTCACCTGATCCGTCTTGCTCATTTCCTTGAGCTTTTCCTCCAGTTGGCCCTCGTCCGCGTCGGAACGGTGGATCACGATCTGGGTACAGGCCTCGCCGTCATAGGTGGACGGTGAAAAGGTGAATACGGCGTCAAATTCCTCGCCGTCGGTGGTCACACCCCGGCATTCGAGTTCATGGGTCCTGGACTCATCCTGGGCCCGGCTGCGGAGCAGCTTTTTCAGCTCCTCATGGTGCGACGACGACACCATGTCCATGATGGGCATGCCCGCCAGATCGTCGGCGCTTTCATAGCCGAAAAGCTCCACATAGGCTTCGTTGGCGTGGATATGCATGCCGTCGACTACATAGGCAATGGCGTCACGGCTCTGGTCCATGAGCACATTGAGCCGTTTCTCGGCATCCCGCAGGGCCAGCTCCGTGTGCTGCAGTTCCTTGCGCACGCGCAGGTCCTCCACCACACGGTCAATCATGAGCATGAGCAGATCCCGGTCATTCGCCGGGACCGCGCCCCGGGCGCCTTCTTCCAGCGCCTCGCGAAAACTCGCCGGCGAGAACTCATCCGCAAGCAGCAGCACCGGCACCGGCTTGCCCAGCCGGTTGAGATGGGCGATGGCTTTCTTGAAATCACTGTCGCCGAAGGCGGGCCGGCACAGCAGCAATTCCCAGGTGCCGGATTTCAGCGCACGCACCAGATCATCCTCGTTGAGCACGAGCTCCGCGCGCGTCGCCTTGCCGGCATTGCGCAGCGCGTTCATGAGCTGTTCCGCCTCGTCCTGGGAGTCATGGGCGATCAGCAGGCGGATTGTTTCCAGTGTATAGCTCATGCGGTTTCCGACCGGATTGAAGGACAATACCCGGGGAATTGTGCCCATTCAGCGTAATGGCGCAACCATTTCATCCCCGTACGTTGCCTACAGGCTGGACCAGATGGAGTCAAAGTCCTCGGCCTCGTCATCACGACCGGAGGAAGGTGCGCTATCCGGCTCGCGCGCGCCACTCAGCCGGGGTTGCTGGTACTCATACTGACCGAAACTGGCCGTGCTGCTGACCTTGCGGCGCAACACCACCCGGTTACCCTCGCCGGATTCCACCAGCCAGACCTTGGCCCCGGTCTGAAAGCCCACCGCCGGGGTCAGCAGTGTCGACGGCTGACCAATGGCCTGCAAGGCCGGCAGAATCAGCACCCGCATGAAATCCGTGGCATCGCCGGTCTTTTTCAGTACCTGGGCGCCGGCCGGAATGGCACGGGGCGCAAGCAGCTCCACGCCCAGGCGCGCGCCCTGTTTGGGCATCTGCTTGACCCACCGGATCACGCCGATGGCCCATTCCTGAAAACCGGGCTCACGCAAACCGATCAGTTCCCCGGAGCGCAACTGAGTGGGCGCCTCTTCACCCGTCCAGTCCAGACAATAGCCCCCCGGGCTGGTGTTGACCTTCTTACAGGTATAGGCATCGAAATGCACTTTCGATTCCTTCCGTTTAACAGCCGCGCCGGAGTCAACCGGGAGAGGTA
>CAZHGU010000011.1:7301-15104 GCA_964532105.1 uncultured Alcanivorax sp.
TCGCCGTCAGGAAACCGTACGCCGCATCCGGATTCGATTCCTTCGCGTTGTCCTGCAGCGCCGAAGTCACCCGGGAGAGGTCGATATTGTCGGTCTTGACGTCGTCGCCCATGCGATGAATCCCCGAGTCCAGAGCCTGGGACCAGGGATCCTCGTCGTCGTGCATGGAGCGTGCCGGGGCCTGCTTCTGGCGCTGGCTCAGAAAAGGGTTTTCTTCCTCGTCCGCCAGCACCTGCAGATTGCCCGAACTGACCTGACTCTCGAAGCTCGCCTGACCCGAGGTGTAGTAGTGGACGGCCCCCAGGCCCAGACAGATCTCGATGGGGCCCGTTTCCGAAACCCGCTTGAACGAGCGCTCCGTCAATGCCCCCCAGGCATGTTCGAGATGGCTGAGCAAGGCATCGTTCATGCCGCGCGGCAAATGCAGATCCGTCTGCTCGCCGGCGCGCACCCGGGACATTCGTTCCACCAGCTGCGCGGAATCAATGTAACGGGACTCGCCGCCGGCGGCCGATGCGTGGGTGCGATAGGTCGGAGGTCGGTCCTGTTGCAGATCGAAGACGAACAGATCCGCCTCGCCGCCGGCCTTTTTGATATCGATCAGCCCGCTCCACTCTTCGGTGGCCTGATAGAGCGTGGCCAGTTCCTGCTGGCGCAACTGATTGGGCTGGGCGGTGGCCAGCAGCAACGCGCGCGCATAGGCGTCGGCAATGGTGCTGGTTTCGATCACGGAGAACTGACCGTCCTCCACCTCATCAAAGGCGAAACCATTCTGCTCGGCCAGCAGATACAGCTGGTGCAGCTCCAGCCAGAGATTGCGCGGGGTGGGGAAATAGAGCTGATAACAGCGCATGAGCGTGTTGGTCAGCGCGGATACCGCGCGATGGGTGGCCACGGTCACATTCTCGCGCGCCTCGCGCTCGCGGATCTTGCGCATGCCGCGCACCGTAACCAGCTTGTAGCCGGTGGCCAGATGTCCCTGCAGCGACTGGGCCAGACTGGCCACCCGACGGGCCTTGTCCGGCAAGACCACCGAGCGATTGAGATAATGCTTGCCCAGCGCGTCACAGACGTGAAGGATCACCGGCCGGACAATTTCCAGCAGCTGAAAGCGCTGGCGTGAATCCAGCTGGAGCCGGTTGAGTTCCTGGATGAACTGATACAGCTGCCGCGAGGTTTCGCCCATGTTCATCAACGGCAGATCATCCACCCAGGCCTTGAGTTTCCGGGGCTGGTCACTGCCCGTGGTCAGAAACTGAAGATCCTGCTCCGGCAATTTGAGGCGTATGCGCTGAGCCTGCTGCTCCATGACATCTGTCCCTCGCTAGACCCCGGCCCTTCGACAATGCATTCCATTCATCAGTTTACGCACTCCCTGAACTCACCCGGGTAACTCTCTGTTTTGATTCTTATGTGATCTTCCTCACACCATAGAGGAGCCGGCAGACCTTGTAAATCCAGTCCAGTGGCGTTCAAGCGAGCAGGGTCTTGGCCGCTTCACCCGGATCTTCCCGCACCAGCCGGGGCACCAGATAACCCGGCATCCGGGCCCGCAGTTGCTGATGCAAGGCCCGTGCCCGGTCTTCCGGCACCTCGAAATGAGCCGCCCCGGCCACCGGGTCCAGCAGATGCAGGTAATAGGGCAGCACGCCGGCGGCGAAAAGCCGTTCATTCAACTCCGCCAGTGCGTCCGCACTATCATTGACGCCCCGCAACAGTACCGCCTGATTCAGCAGGGTCAGCCCCGCGCGGCGCAGGGGCTCCAGCCCTTCGGTGAGCGCCGGTGCGATTTCGTGGCCATGGTTGGCGTGCAAGACCAGCAGGGTCTGCCAGGGATTATCGGTCAGCCACTCTTCCAGCCGGGGCGTCAGCCGCGCCGGCTCGACCACGGGCAGCCGGGTGTGAATGCGCAACCGGCGCAGATGCCGGATTTCGCTCAGGCGGGTGAGCAGCTCCGCCAGACGACGGTCCGACAGGCTGAGCGGATCGCCGCCGCTGAGAATCACTTCCTCCACGTCGGGACGCTGTTCCAGCCAGGCCAGCGCCTCGTCCAGTCTCGCCCCGGTGGCCTGCTGTTCGTTGTAGGGAAAATGCCGCCGGAAACAGTAGCGGCAATGCACCGCACAGGCGCCGGTCACCACCAGCAGCACACGTCCGTGGTACTTGTGCAGGATCCCCGGCACCGGCGAGAACTCGCTCTCCGCCAGCGGATCACCGCCATAGCCGTGTACCTCGGCGTTTTCCTCGCCCGTAGCCAGCACCTGACGCAACAGCGGATCCGCCGGATTGCCCGGCTCCATCCGATCCGCATAAGCGCGGGGCACGCGCAGGGGAAAATCCCGGGCCGCATCCGCACTGAAACCCGCCTGTTCGGGGCTGAGCTCCAGACGCTGCAGCAGCTGGGCCGCATCCCGGATCAGCCCGGGCGCGGTCGTCCATTCCGACGGCTGCCCAGCCGGGCGCTGCTGCGTTATCATTGCCGATCTTTCATCAGGCATCAGTGCGGATCTCGGGAAAAGGGTGATTCATGGCGACCTATTCTACCAACGACTTCAAGGGCGGGCTGAAAATCATGCTCGACGGCGACCCTTGTTCCATTATCGAGAACGAATTCGTGAAGCCGGGCAAGGGCCAGGCCTTCAATCGCGTCAAACTGCGCAACCTCAAGACGGGCAAGACGCTGGAGAAGACCTTCAAGTCCGGCGAGACCGTGGACGCCGCCGACGTGCTCGAAATCGAGATGCAGTATCTCTACAACGACGGCGAGTTCTGGTATTTCATGGATCTGGAAACCTTTGATCAGAAACCCGCCGATGAAAAGGCCCTGGGGGATGCCAAACAGTGGCTCAAGGAAGAAGATATCTGCGAGGTCACCCTCTATAACGGCGATCCGCTGACCGTGGTGCCGCCCAAGTTCGTGGAACTGGAGGTGGTCGAAACCGACCCGGGCCTCAAGGGCGATACCGCCGGCAGCGGGGGCAAGCCCGCCACCCTGGAAACCGGCGCCGTGGTCCAGGTGCCGCTGTTCATTCAGGAAGGCGAAGTCATCAAGGCGGACACCCGCGCGCACAAGTATGTCGGCCGCGTCCAGAACTGATAGCTCCCGGTTTCATCCGGAATTCCGGCCGTGACGGACTGGACGCCCACGGCCGGCGACCGGGCCCGCCGGGCCCGCGCCCGTCTCTATCGCGACATCCGGCGCTTTTTCGACGAGCGCGATGTGCTGGAAGTGGAAACCCCGGCGGTGGCCAGCCACGGCGTGACCGATCCCCAGATCGAATGCATCCCCGTGCCCGGTTCCGGTTTTTTGCAGTCCTCGCCGGAATACCACATGAAGCGTCTGCTGGCTGCGGGCTCCGGTCCCATCTACCAGATCGCCCGGGTTTTCCGGTCGGGCGAGCAGGGCCGGCGGCATAATCCGGAATTCACGCTGCTGGAATGGTACCAGCCCGGCTTCACCCTGACCGAGCTGGTGGACGAATGCCTGAGCCTGCTGGAACAGGTGCTGAACGTCAGCGGGCGTGAGCACTGGCGCTACCGGCAACTGTTTCAACGGGAACTGGGGCTGGACCCGCTCACCGCCGATACCGCGGAACTGGCCGAATGCGCCCGGCAACAGGACGCTGCCCCGCCGGTGACCGAACGCCAGCCCCTGCTGGACTGGCTGCTCGCCAGCCGCATTGAACCGGCCCTGCCGAAGGACCGGCTGGTGGTGGTCCGGGATTTTCCGCCCGATGCAGCGGCACTGGCGCGCATTGAACCGGACCCGGACGACAACCAGCCCGTGGCGCAACGCTTCGAGGTCTTTTTCGGCGGTTATGAACTGGCCAATGGCTATAACGAGCTCATCGACCCGCACGAACAGGCCCAACGCTTTGAACGGGACCGGCAGATCCGCGCCCAACGCGGTCAACCGGATCGGAACGCGGATCCGTTCCTGCTGGATGCCCTGAACACGGGACTGCCGACCTGCTCCGGTGTCGCCCTGGGGCTGGACCGGGTGCTGATGTGCCAGCTCGGAGTCGACGATATTGCCGAGGTACTGAACTTTCCGTTCGACCGGGCCTAGCAGGCTGTCGCCGAGGCCGCCTCCGGCGAACGGCTGCGTCCCACGGTTTCATGGATCAGCTCCCCGATCCGCGGTAGCAGGGAGCGGGGAAAGTCATGGCCCATGCCTTCCAGAACCTCCAGACGCGCGCCGGGAATATGACGAGCACTGGCCCGGCCGCCGGCGGGCCGGATCAGCGGATCGGCGCTGCCGTGGATCACCGTGGTCGGAGTCTGGATCTTTTTCAGGTACGGCGTCAGCGGCCCCGTGGCCATAATGGCCATGAACTGCTGCAACACGCCGCGCGGATGCATACCGCGCTCCCAGCTCTGACGGAACTGCTCGCGCAGCAATTCCTCGCCCTGCTCCAGCTCGCCGCCGATGCGCGCCATCATGTCGAAACCAAAGGCAATGTACTCGTCGACCGTATGGATTTTCTCGCGCGGGCCCACCAGGGTTTTCAGCGCCGAGAACTTCGGCGGCGGCAGAAAGCGGCCATTATTGCTGGACATGATGGAGGTCAGGGAACGCACCCGATGCCCCCGCGTGCCCGCCATGAGCTGACCGATCATGCCGCCCATGGACGCACCCACCACATGCACATCATCGTGGCCCAGTTCATCCAGCAGCCCCTCGGTGTCCGCCACCATGTCGTGCAGCGTATAGGGTGCATGCACGGGCAGGCCGAACATGAAACGGACCATGGCCGCCCAGGGGGTATGGGGAATCTTCTCGCGCAGCAGCGTGGACTTGCCGATATCGCGGTTGTCGAAGCGGATGACGCGATAGCCGCGCTCGGCGAGATCATCCAGCAAGGGCTCGGGCCAGAACACCATCTGGGCCGACAGCCCCATGATGAAGAGCACGGGCTCGCCCTCGGCCGGTCCGCGCACGTCATAGCACAGCTCCACCCCGTTGGTGGCGATCCTGCCGGATTCCATTGCAACTCCTCGTTGTTCGGATGACGCCAAGGTAGGTCAGGCGGATACACGGGGCAAGACGGAACCGGGCGATTGGCCCGAATGGAGAGCGCGGGACCGGGCGGTCCCGCGCATCAGGGTTGGTTACTCCACCCGTTCCAGAATGGTGGCGTTGGCCGTGCCCAGACCCTCGCAGATGGCGAGCAGACCATAGCGCTCGTTGCGGCGGCGCATTTCATAGACCAGCGAGCCCACCAGCTTGGAACCGGTTGCCCCCAGCGGATGGCCCAGCGCCTGGGCGCCACCGTTGACGTTGAGCTTGTCATAGTCCGCGCCCAGCGCCTTTTGCCACGCCAGCGGCACCGAACCGAAAGCCTCGTTGACTTCGTAGACGCCCATGTCGTCAATGCTCAAACCGGCCTTCTTCAGCACCTGTTCGGTGCCGGGAATGGGGCCTTCCAGCACCATGGTCGGGTCCGAACCGACCACCGTCATGGTATGAATCCGCGCCAGCGGCTTGAGACCGTATTTCTTCACCGCCGCTTCGCTGGCCACCAGCACGGCCGAGGCACCGTCGGTGATCTGGCTGGCGTTGGCCGCGCTGATCAGCCCGTTCTCCGCCAGCGGCTCCAGGCCGCGAATGGCTTCGAGATCCGGTTCCCAGCGGATGCCCTCGTCCACGTCATGGGTGGTCTGTGTGCCGTCTTCCAGTTCCACCTCCACGGGCACGATTTCCTCGCTGAAACGCCCCGCCTCGGTGGCCTGGCGCGCGCGCACATGGGAATCATAGGCGAACTGATCCAGCTCGTCCTTGGTGACGCCGTATTTTTTCGCCACCTTCTCGGCGCCGTCGAACTGGTTGAACTCCTGGCCCGGATAGCGTTCCTGCATCTTGCGCCCGGCAAAGGGACTGAGCATGCCCGCCTTGGTGGCCGTGGTCATGGCCGACAGGATGGGCACCTGGGACATGGATTCCACGCCGCCGGCAATGACCAGATCCTGGCTGCCCGCCAGTACCGCCTGGGCGGCGAAATGCACCGCCTGCTGGGACGAGCCGCACTGACGATCCACGGTCACGCCCGGTACGGACACGGGCAGATTGGAGCTGAGAATCGAGGTGCGCGCCAGATTGAAGGTCTGGGGGCCGATCTGGCTGACACAGCCAAAGACCACATCCTCCACGGCGGCCGGATCCACGCCGGTGCGGTCGAGTACGGCGTCAATCACCAGACCGCCGAGATCGGCGGGATGTTCCCGGCTCAGCCGGCCGTTACGGCGGCCACCGGCGGTACGCACGGCTTCACAGATATAGGCTTCAGCCACGATGCAATCTCCCCTGTGTAAAAAGTGGACTGTACAGTAACGCCCGCCCGGAAGCGGCCACAATGACCACAGGCAACACCCGCACGGCGGTTTGCGTCACCCGTCATCAATTCGAACCGCCGTTCTTGCGCTCCACCGTCATGGCTTGCACATTCTGATAGCCGCGCGGCAGCTTGGCGCCGCGCCGGCCGCGCTCGCCCTGGTAGTGTTCCAGATCGGAGGGCGTAAGCTTGCGGTGGCGCTTGCCCGCCTGCACCACCAGGGTGTCCTTGTCGCCGAGCACCTGGATATCCACCACATATTCCTCGCGTTCGCGTACGCGCGGCCCCGGAATGGCGATAATCTTGTTGCCCTTGCCCCGGGTCATCTCCGGCAGCTCCCGCAGCGGGAAGACCAGCAAACGGCCTTCGTTGGATACCGCCGCCAGCCAGTCCTGTTCCGGATCCCCCACGGGACGCGGATGCAGCACCTTCGCCCCGGCCGGCACGGTCAGCACCTGCTTGCCGCCCTTCTTGTTGGCCGTCAGTTCACTGAAATTCGTGACGAAGCCATAGCCCGCGTCCGTGGCCATGAGCCATTTCTCCGCCTCCTGGTCCGTGAGCGCGGCCACGAAGGCAGCGCCGGACGGCGGCGACAGGCGCCCGGACAAGGGCTCGCCCTGACCCCGCGCCGAAGGCAGGCCATGGGCGTTAAGCGTATAAATGCGGCCCGTGGTATCGAGAAAGCTGACCGACTGATTGGACTTGCCGCGCGCGGCGGAACGGAACTTGTCACCGGATTTGTAGTTCAGACCGGCCGGATCCACTTCGTGCCCCTTGGCCGCGCGCACCCAGCCCTTCTCCGAGATTACCACCGTGACCGGATCACTGGAGGCCAGCTCGGTTTCATCAAAGGCGCGCGCCTCGCCACGCTCGACAATGGCCGAGCGGCGTTCATCGCCGTATTCCTTCGCGTCGGCGGCCAGTTCATCGGACACCAGCTTCTTCATCCGGTTGGTGGACTTCAGGGTCTTTTCCAACCATTCGCGCTCGTTTTCCAGCTCGTCCTGCTCGCCCCGGATCTTTTCCTCTTCCAGGCGCGCAAGATGACGCAGCTTGAGCTCCAGAATGGCTTCCGCCTGACGCTCGGACAGCCCGAAGCGTTCACACAGCACGGGTTTGGGCTTGTCCTCGTTGCGAATGATCTCGATGACTTCATCGATATTGAGATAGGCGGTGAGCAGGCCTTCGAGAATGTGCAACCGGTCGGTGACCTTGTCGAGCCGGTACTGCAAGCGCCGGCGCACCGTGACCATGCGGAACTGCAGCCACTCATTGAGCAGATCATGGAGGTTCTTGACCTGCGGGCGGCCGTCAATGCCGATCATGTTCAGGTTGACCCGATAGTTCTTCTCCAGATCCGTGGTGGCGAACAGGTGATTCATCAGCTGTTCCACATCCACGCGATTGGAGCGCGGCACGATCACCAGCCGGGTCGGGTTCTCGTGATCGGATTCATCGCGCAGATCCGTGA
>CAZHGU010000012.1:0-6381 GCA_964532105.1 uncultured Alcanivorax sp.
GCCCGGCGACGAGGTCGCTATCGCCGGACCCTTCGGCGAGTTCTTCGCCAAGGAGACCGACGCCGAGATGGTGTTCATCGGCGGCGGCGCCGGCATGGCGCCGATGCGTTCGCACATCTTCGACCAGCTCCGTCGGATCCGCACCGAGCGCAAGATCACCTTCTGGTACGGGGCGCGGTCCTGGCGCGAGGCCTTCTATGTGGAGGACTTCAACGAGCTCGCAGAGGAAAACGACAACTTCAACTGGTATCTGGCACTGTCCGATCCGCTGCCCGAGGACAACTGGGAGGGCTACACCGGTTTCATTCACAATGTGCTCTACGAGAATTACCTCAAGGATCACCCGGCGCCGGAGGACTGCGAGTACTATCTCTGTGGTCCGCCCATGATGAACGCTTCGGCGCTCAAGATGCTGGATGATCTGGGCGTGGAGCCGGAGAATATTCTGCTGGATGACTTCGGTGGTTGACCCCTCGCGTCGGCGCGGCCTTGTGGTCGCGCTGGCGGCTCTCACGGTCATGCTGCTCGCGGGCTGTGATTCGGGCCGCGAGATCCATACCCTGTCCGGGCCCACCATGGGCACCAGCTGGTCGGTCAAGGTAGTGGGCCTGCCGGCCGGCGTTTCCGCCCCGCAGCTGAAATCCGATATCCGTCTGCTGCTGGAATCGGTCAACAACCAGATGAGCACCTGGGACGAGGCATCCGCGATCAGCGGCTACAATCAGGCCGAGGCGGGGACCCGCCATCCGGTACCGCCGGATCTGTACCAGGTGCTGGATTATGCGCTGGAGGTGGCCCGCGACACGGACGGCGCCTATGACCCCACCGTGGGTCCGCTGGTCAATCTCTGGGGCTTCGGGCCCGGTGACAAGGACTTCCAGCCTCCGTCCGACGAGGCCATTCGCAAGACCCGTGAACGCACCGGCTGGCGCAAGCTGGAGCTGAATCCGGAGGAGCGCACCCTGTTGCAGCCCGGCGAGGTCTATCTGGATTTGTCCTCGGTGGCCAAGGGCTATGCGGTGGACAAGGTGGCCGAATTCCTCCGGGAGCGGGGCGTGGAAGCCTTTCTGGTGGAAATCGGCGGCGAATTGCGCGCCCGGGGAGAAAAGCCGGGCGGCCGTGCCTGGCGGGTGGCGGTGGAAAAGCCGCAGAGCGGGCCGTCCCGACAGGTGGAGCAGGTGCTGCCCCTGCGGGACCGGGCCATGGCCACTTCCGGCGATTACCGCAATTTTCACGAGGTGGACGGTGAGCGCTATGCCCATACCCTGGATCCGCGCACCGGACGGCCCGTGGAACACCGGCTTGCTTCGGTTACGGTACTGGCGTCAAACTGTATGAAGGCGGACGCGCTGGCCACGGCCCTGAATGTCATGGGGCCGGAAGAGGGCATGGCGTTCGCCCGACAGCGCAATCTGCCGGTGCTGATGCTGATTCACACGGACGACGGCGGTTTGCGGGCAATGGCCACGGAGCACTTTCGCCGGCTTCGTGAGGAGCGAAAAGCGTCATGACTACCTTTCTGGTTGCCTTTGTTGTCTTCGCGATGCTGTTCGCGGCCATGGCCGTGGGGGTGATTCTCTCCAACAAGCCCCTGAAGGGCTCCTGTGGCGGGCTGAATACGCTGGGCATGAAAAAGGACTGCGCCGTCTGTGGCGGCGACGATGTTGAATGCGAGCGGCGCAGCCGCGAAAACCGCGGTGAACCGGCCCGCCTGGGCCGGGATGTGCTGGATACCTGATTCCTTCGCTTGCGGCGCAACCGAAGTTCTTCCTCTTCTTCGCGCAACCGTCCGACATCGGTGGCGTACGGGGCCCATCTTTGTGAACCCGCCGGGCCCTGCTAGTCTGGTTTCGATCTTCACCATCAGGGAGTGTGGCGCTTGGCGCAAGACGGTCATCAAACCGGGCTGATTCTCTCCGGCGGCGGCGCCCGGGCCGCTTATCAGGTGGGAGTGCTTCGAGCTATCGGGGACCTTGCGCCGCCGCGCACGCGTAATCCCTTTCCCATAATCTGCGGCACCTCCGCCGGTGCCATCAATGCCGCGGGCCTGGCCGCGAACAGCCACAATTACCGCATGGCCGTACGGGGTCTGGAACGAGTCTGGGCCAACCTCACGGTGGAGCAGGTCTACCGCACGGATCTGTTTTCCTTTTTGCGTTCGGTGATGCGCTGGTTGCTCTCCAGTCTGACCACCGGCATCACGCCGGTGCACAGTTCCCTGCTGGACAACACGCCGCTGCGTCGGTTGTTGTCGCTGTTGATCAACTTTCAGCGTATTCAGCAAGCGCTGGAAATCGGTGATCTGCGGGCGCTGTCGGTGTCGGCGTCCAGCTATTCCACGGGCGAATCCACGGCCTTTTTTCAGGCACGGGAAGACTTTCCCGAGTGGGACCGGGTCCGGCGCAAGGGTCGTCGAGTCAACCTGGAAGTGGATCATCTGATGGCGTCCTCGGCGCTGCCGATCCTGTTTCCCGCCGAACGGCTGGAGAACCAGTATTTCGGCGACGGCGCGCTGCGTCAGCTCTCGCCGCTGAGTCCCGCCCTGCATCTGGGTGCGGACCGGGTGCTGGTCATCGGGGTGTCCGCCAATACGGAAGAGCACCGCGAGATTCACAGTTATCCCTCCATGGCCCAGGTACTGGGCCATGTCCTCAATTCGGTTTTCGTGGATACACTGGAAGCGGACGTGGAACGTCTGGAGCGGATCAACCAGACCGTGCGCGCCATTCCGCCGGCCCAGCGCCGCAAGAACGATATCCATCTGCGCGAGGTGGAGGCGCTCAAGATCTACCCGTCGCGGCCCCTGGATGCCATTGCTGCGGAACATATCGGCGAACTGCCGCGCACGCTGAGGTTTTTCCTGCGCGCGTCCGGGGGCACCCAGTCGCCGGGAGCCAGCGCGGTCAGTTATCTGCTGTTCGAGCCCGGCTTCACGCGCAGCCTGATTTCGCTGGGCTATCGCGATGCCATGTCGCGCTCGTCCGAAATCCGCTCCTTTCTGGAAGTGGGCTGAGCCGGTTCGCCCTCGTTGAATAACGCCAGCATGCGGGTGGGATAATCGGTAATCAGCGAATCCACACCCAGCGCCGCCATCCGTTGTGCCTCTTGCGTATCATTCACCGTCCATACGGACAGGCGCATGCTCCGTTTATGCACGGCCCGCACCAGCCGCCGGGAGACCAGGTTCCGGTGGGCGATGAGCCAGCTGCAGCCCAGCGCCCGTGCCCGGCGCAGCGGTTGCTCGAAGCGGTACTGCGCGATCAGGCCCAGTGCCACCCGCGGTTCGGTCAGGCGGACCTTGCGCAGCAGACGCTGATCGCTGGAAGTAACCACGATGCGCTCGTGCAGCCGGTAGTGGTCAATCAGTTGCTTGAGGTTGTGCGCCAGGGTGCCCTGATGCACACGATCGAGCGTCTTGATTTCGAACTGGAAACGGGTATCGGCGGGGCAGAGTTCGATGACTTCGCTGAGCGCGGGAATGGCCAGGGGACTGTGCCAGCCGGGGGTGTTGCGCCGGGCATCCATGCCGCTTAGTTGCGTGCGGGAATGATGAAGCACCGGGCCGGCATGCCAGGTGGTGCGATCCACCTCGGCGTCGTGCACCACGATCAGGTGGCCGTCGGATGACAGCCGCACATCCAGCTCGACTTCCCGCACACCGGCTCGAAGCGCATGCTCGAACCCCGCCAGGGTGTTCTCCGGCGCTTCGCCCCGGGCGCCGCGGTGGCCGACAATATCCAAGGGATAACCCCCGCTGGTTTCGCTACGAATATCCAGTTGCGGATAGTCCAGATGACAGTAGCAAGTCGAAAGCCCAAAGATGAAAGAAACAATGAAGGGCGTCGAAGGCGCCTCCACCTTGTTTCTTGCGACTTTCGTCTTGCGTCTTTCGTCTTGCGCCGAAGGCGCATCAATCCCTATACCGCTTCAACAGATCTCCGTACGCGTCCACGCGCCGATCCCGGAACCAGGGCCAGATGCGGCGCAGTTCCTCGGTGCGTCCGGGGGCCAGATCGGCCGTCAGTACGGTTTCTTCGCGCTCGCCGGCGCGGGCCAGGATTTCGCCCTGGGGGCCGCTGACAAAACTGGTGCCCCAGAAGTCGATGCCGCCGTCGCCTTCCGGGGCGGGTTCAAGGCCCACGCGGTTGGCGACCAGCACGGGCAGGCCGTTGGCGATGCCGTGGGCGCGCTGAACCGTCATCCAGGCGTCGCGCTGGCGCTGCTGTTCATTCGCGTCGTCTTCCCGGTCCCAGCCGATGGCGGTGGGGTAGAGCAGCACCTCGGCGCCGGCCAGCGCCATCAGACGCGCGGCTTCCGGATACCACTGATCCCAGCACACCAGCACGCCCAGCCGGCCCGCGGCCGTATCCACGGGGGTAAAGCCGGAACGGCCCTCGGCGTCCGTGGCGTCGCCGGGGGTGAAATAGAACTTCTCGTAGAAGCCGGGATCGTCCGGGATATGCATCTTGCGGTAGCGTCCCGCCAGGCGGCCGTCCGCGTCCAGTACCACGGCGGTGTTGTGATAAATCCCGGCGGCGCGCCGTTCGAACAGGGAACCCACGATGACCACGTCCAGTTCGGCGGCCAGCGCGCCCAGGCGTTCGGTGGACGGGCCGGGCACGGGTTCGGCCAGGTCGAAATTCGCCACCGATTCTTCCTGGCAGAAATAGCGCGTGCGGTGCAGTTCCTGCAGCAGTACGAGACGCGCTCCCGCTTCGGCGGCTTCGCGGATGCCGGCTTCGGACCGGGCCAGATTGGCTTCCGGGTCCGTTCCCGTCTGTTGTTGAACGACCGCGACTCGCATGGCTCAGAGTACGCCTTCCGGTAGTTGCAGGGTGGCGCAGTGCAGGCTGCCGCCCTGGCGCAGCAGGGGTCGACAGTATACCGTTTCCACGACACGGTCGGGAAAGGCGGTTTGCAGCTGTTTTCGGGCCGGTTCGTCCGTGGCCTCGCCATAGACGGGCATGAGCACGGCGTTGTTGAGAATCAGGAAGTTGGCATAGGTGGCCGGCAGACGCCGACCCTGGTCGTCATGGATGGCCGGCGGCAGGGGCAGGGGAGTCAGGTGCCAGCCCCGGGTCCGGGCCAGGGCGCTCAGTTCATCCTCCAGGGCACGGAGTTCGCCGTAGTGAGCATCCTCGGCGTCGGTGCACTGCACATAGGCCAGGCTCGCGGGGCCGCAAAAGCGCGCCAGCATATCCACATGGCCGTCGGTGTCGTCGCCTTCCAGAGCGCCGTGCTCCAGCTGGATGATGTCGTCCACGCCCAGCAACTCCCGAAGACGCATTTCCAGCGCGGCCTCGTCCAGATCCGGATTCCGGCCCGGGTGTTTCATGCAGGCGGCTGTGGTCAGCAGGGTTCCCTGACCGTCGGTGTCCACGGCGCCGCCTTCCAGCACCAGGGAACAGGTGCGTAGCGGCACGCGCCAGGGCAGTTGCTGGTTGACCGCGTTGTCCCGATGAGCGTCGTATTTTCCGCCCCAGCCATTGAAGATGAAATCGGCCAGTTCCGGACCGTGCGGGCCCTGCAGGGCGAGCGGGCCATAGTCCCGGGTCCAGGTATCGTCAAAGGGAAGTACATGGAAATGCAGGTGCCGGGCGCTCACACCCGCGCTCAGCAGCTGTTCCCGCACGCGATTACGGTGCGCCGTGTCCCGGCAGAGGATCAGCAGTGCTTCCCGGGCGGCGATGGCCCGGGCGAGCTGCCGGTACACCGCTTCGGTGTCTTCCAGCAGTTCCGCCCAGTCCGTATCCGCGTGAGGCCAGGCGATGAGCACGCCCCACTGGGGATGCCATTCCGGCAATAACCGGGGTGGCAACCGGCCATGCATGCCGGGGGTCAGTCCTTGGGCTCGATGCGGCCCGTGGCCGGGTCGAACTCGAAGTCCCGGCTACCGCCACCGCCGCCCTCTTCATCCTCGTCGTCCTGTTCGCTGTCAGGCCGGGTAGCGCGCACCGGGCCATCGGACTCCGAAGCGTCGCTCGCGGCGCCATCATCCGAGCCGCTTTCCTGTTGCTCGGGTTCGGGCTCGGGTTCGGGCTCCGGTTCAGGCTCCGGTTCAGGCTCCGGTTCAGGCTCGGGCTCAGGCTCAGGTTGTTGTTCGGGCTCCGGCTCGGGAGCCGGTTCAGGCTCGGGCGGCTGTTCGGGTTCAGGTTCCGTTGCCGGTTCGGGCTCGGGTTCCGGTGCTGATTCCGGTTCGGGCCGTGCCTCATCCGATCCGGTTTCCTCTTCCCCGGTGGCTGCATCCGCTTCTTCACCGGCTTCAGGCTGCTGATCGGCGGGCTGTTCCGCCTGTTCCGCTTGTTCGGAGTCCTCCGGCTGTTCCGGTTCGGGAGAGGGGGTCTGTGCCTCGGCTTCGGAGGTCTCGTCCTCGCTGGCCGC
>CAZHGU010000012.1:6481-15098 GCA_964532105.1 uncultured Alcanivorax sp.
GGCCGCTTCATCGGTCTGTCCGGTGTTCTCCGAGGGCTGCTCGCCGTCGTCCGTGCCGCTGCCGGGCTGGGCCGTGGGGGAATCGACCGGATTGCCTTCTTCGTCCACCTCGATAATGCGGCCCGTATCCGGATCAAAACGGAAGCCGCTCTGGTCCTCCTGTTCGTCCCCGGAGGTTTCTTCCGCGGCGGTTGTTTCGGCTTCGTCCGCCGTGTCCGTTTCTTCTTCAGCCGTTTCTTGCTCAGCGGTTTCAGCTTCTTCATCCCCGGAATCGGCGGCCTCGGGCTGATCGTCCGCTTCGGTTTCGTCCTCGGCGGTGTCCGCGGTCCGGGCCGGTTCTTCGGTGGTGGTTTCGGTCTCGGACTCGTCCTGTCCGGTGTCCGCCGGGGTATCCGTGGTGGCGGTTTCCGGCTGTTCGTCGTCTTCTTCCGGGTGGCGGACGCTGTGCAGGGTGTACTGGCTCTCGAAGTAGACGGTAAAGTCGTCGTAAATCCAGCGGGCAATCGGGGGGTCGCCCACGGGACCACGGGTTTGTTCCGGGGAACCGAACTGCGATCTCACCTCGTCCTGGCTCATGCCCCGTTGCGGTAACTCTTGCGCCCGGGCAACGGCCCACCCCTGGCCCAGCAGCAAGGCGGCCAGGACGCCGGTTTTTATTCTGTTCATGAAATGGTCCCCCGCGGGATTGTAATTGCCTGAAATATTAGAAAGTTACCGGCTACTATTCAAGCATCTTGCGATAAATCCGGGCAATCCATCCCGCTGCGGCTGGAATGGGTCGCCCGTTTTGTGCTCCAATGCGCGCCATGTTCAAACCCGTCTCTCTTTTCGTGGGGCTGCGCTATACCGGCGCCCGGGCCCGTAATAGCTTCATTTCCGTGATCACGCTGATTTCCGCGCTGGGCCTGATGCTGGGCGTGGCCGTATTGATCACGGTTCTGTCGGTCATGAACGGCTTCGATCGGGAGTTGCAGAACCGGATTCTGGGCATGGTAACCCATGTGCAGGTGGAAGGGCGCGAACCGGTGGGCGACTGGCGCGCTCTGGCGGAAAAGGTGAACCACCACGAGGAGGTGGCTGCCGTGGCGCCCTATATTCGTCTGCAGGGCATGCTTACCCGCAGTGGCGAGGTTTCCGGGGTAATGGTGAACGGCATTGACCCCGAAGCCGAACAGGATGTCTCCATTGTCGGGGATTTCATGGAATCCGGGGAGCTCGGATCACTGGACGAGGGTTCGTTCAATATGGTGCTGGGCTATGACCTGGCGCGCAAACTGGGCGTGAGCAAGGGGGATCGCATCACCCTGGTGATGCCCGAGGCGAGCATGTCGCCCGCGGGCGTGATTCCGCGATTCCGGCGCTTCACGGTGACCGGCATTTTCCGTGTGCGCGCCAACGTGGATTCCATGCTGGCCTATGTCCATGTGGGGGACGCGGGCCGTCTGGCGCGCCATGAAAACCGGGTGGACGGCATTCGTCTGCGCCTGGACGATCTCTTTCAGGCCTCGTCGCTGGCCTGGCGGATTCAGCAGGAACTGGGACCGGGCTATCGCACCACGGACTGGTCGCGCACCCACGGCAATCTTTTCCAGGCGATCAAGATGGAAAAGACCATGATGACGCTGTTGCTGTCGTTCATCGTGGCCGTGGCGGCATTCAACATCATCTCCAGTCAGGTCATGCTGGTCACCGAAAAGCGCGGCAATATCGCCGTATTGCGTACCCTGGGGGCCTCGCCCGGCACCATCATGCGTATCTTCATGGTGCAGGGCACGGTCGTGGGTTTTGCCGGCACGGCGCTGGGGACGGGACTGGGCGTGCTGCTGGCCACCAATGTGCCCGATATCGCCGCCTGGCTGGAGCAGACCTTCAATACACGGTTGTTCGAGGCCTATTTCGTGCAGTATCTGCCCTCGCAGCTGCAGTGGGGCGATGTCATTACCATTGCCGTGATTGCCATGCTGATCAGTTTTTCCGCGACCCTGTATCCGTCCTGGCGGGCGAGTCGCGTGCGGCCCGCGGAGGCGCTGCGTTATGAATGATCACGTAATACAGGCCCGGGGGCTGGTCAAGCGCTATGACGAAGGCCCGGACAGCCTGGAAATTCTCAGCGGCATTGATCTGACCCTGGCTCCCGGGGACACGGTCGCGGTGGTGGGTGCTTCCGGCTCGGGCAAGTCCACCCTGCTGAATCTGCTGGGCGGGCTGGATGAGCCCACCGAGGGCACGGTGGAGCTGGCGGGCCAGGCGCTGGAGCAACTCTCGGAAAAGGCGCGCGGGCGGCTGCGCAATGAATGGCTGGGTTTCGTCTATCAGTTCCATCATCTGCTGCCCGAGTTCACCGCGCTGGAAAACGTGGCCATGCCGCTTTTGATCGGCGACGGCTCGACGGCGCGCGCGCGGCGCGAGGCGGCCCGGGTGCTGGAGCTGACCGGGCTGGGGGATCGGCTGGAGCACAAGCCCGCGGCGCTCAGCGGCGGCGAACGTCAGCGGGTGGCCATTGCCCGGGCGCTGGTCACGCGGCCCCATCTGGTCATGGTGGACGAGCCCACGGGCAATCTGGACGAGCGCACGGCGGATCAGGTGCAGTCGCTGATTCTGGAGCTCAACCGCGAGATCGGCACGGCCCTGCTGGCGGTTACCCATGATCAGACGTTCGCCGGACGCTGCCAGCGGCAGCTGGGGCTTCATGACGGTCGGCTGACGCCGCTGTAAGCACGCTTCAGGGGTGCTTGCGCGTGCGTCGCAGACGCCAGCTGCGGGCCACGATCAGCCGCCAGCCCAGGCGCACGATCAGCCAGGCCAGCGCACCCCCGATTAACCCGGCCAGCAGGGACCCGACCCAAAGCGGCACCAGAAACTGCCAGAGGGCCGGCAGGTTATCCAGCATCCACTCGAAATCGGTCAGGCGTTTCAGACTGATGCCGGTTTCACCCGGAGGCGGTACGGAGATATTGAGCACCCGGCTGCCCAGCTGGTAGGTAAAGTAGAAGATGGGGACATAGGTAAAGGGATTGCTGAACCAGGCCAGCACCACGGAAAAGGGCAGATTGCACCGGAACTGCAGGGCCAGCAGGGCGGCCAGCAACATCTGAAAGGGAATGGGCATAAAGCCGCTGAAAATGCCGATAAAGGCGGCGCCCGCCAGGGAGCGGCGATTGATATGCCAGAGGTTGGGATCGGCCAGCAAATCCCCGAGAAACCGCAGGGACTTGTGCCGCCGGAGACGTTCCGGATCCGGCAGATTTTTGCGGAAGAACTGGCGGGGCATGATGGTTCCGGCTACTGCGAACGGTGTCTATTATGCCCGTTCGCCGCATGGATATGCACGGAGGTACACGGATGTGGTTCTTCGCCGCGGCCTTGATAGCGGGTTGCTGGCTCGGCCTTCCGGGTGAATTCCGACTGCTCTGGCCGGTGCCGTTGCTGGTGGTTGCGGCCTGGTGTGTATCCGCCCGGATCCCGGCCGGGGTGCTGCTGGCCCTGGCGGGCTATCTCTACGGTGCTGTCGCGCTGCAACACGGACTCGATACGCGTCTGCCCCATTCCGTGAGCGGTGATACCTTTCGTTTCAGCGCCACCGTGACCGGTTTGCCCGAACAGGAACGCCTGACCGAGGGACGTCGTGCGGGCGAGTGCCGGCGACGCTTCCGGGCGAAGCCGGACCCGGATTCCGATGTGCCGCTGTCCGGGCAGGTAGCGCTCAGCCTGTATGAACACTGCGTGGACCTGAGGCCCGGTGACCGGATCACGGTGCGCGCGCGGCTCTACGCGCCCCGCGCCCGGGTCAATCAGGCGGGTTTTGACAGCGCCCGACATGCACTGAGCGAAAATATCGCCGCCCGGGGCTATGTACGGGACTGGCTGGAGCACAACAGCCGACCGGGCGGGATGGACGGACTGCGCTGGCGCCTGAGCGCGCGCGTGCGGGACGCGCTGGCGGATTTCCCGCGTGCGGCGCGCTGGCTGCCGGCGCTGGTGACCGGCGACCGGCGTCATCTCGACGCCGAGGACTGGCGTCTGCTGCGCCAGACCGGAACGGCCCATCTGATGGCCATTTCGGGGCTGCATATCACCCTGGTCACGGGTCTGATATGGGGGTTGTTCCGCTTTTTTCCGCCGCTGCTCTGGCGGCGCTGGTCCACATTGTCCGCGCAGCAGTTCGCGGTCATCCCGGCTCTGGCGGCGGGCACGGTCTATGCGGCCCTGGCGGGCTTTTCCCTGCCTACCCAGCGCGCACTGGTGATGACGGCGGTGGTACTGCTGGCGTTGTCCCTGCGCCGGGAAGTACCGCGCAATCGTTTGCTGGGGCTGGCCCTGCTGGTGGTGCTGGTGTGGCGACCGTTGTCCGCGCTGTCCGTGGGCTTCTGGCTGTCTTTCGGAGCCGTGGCCGTGCTGGGGCTGATGAGCGGTCGGGGCACGCTTGCGCTGGTGCGGGCCCAGTGTCTGCTCTCGCTGGGCCTGGGCGCGGTCACCGGCTGGCTCTTCGGTGGCTGGGGACTGGCCGCGCCCCTGGCAAACCTGCTGCTGATTCCGCTGTTTTCCGTGGCCGTGGTACCGCTGGCGTTGCTGGGTGCGCTGGCCGACCCGAGCGACTGGCTGCTCTCCGGCGCCGCCGTGCTGCTGAACAAGGCCATGGCGACTGTGGAAGTGCTGGCCGAGGCCGTGCCGGAGCTGCCGGTACCGACGAGTCTGACCGCGGCGCTGCTTGCCGGACTGGCCGTGACCGTGGTGCTGGCGCCGGGGCCATTGTTGCCGCGCTGGTGCGCCCCCTTTCTGTTGCTGCCCTGGCTCTGGCCGGCGGGGTCGGAGCCCGGTCCGGGCGGTTTTCATCTTTTCGTGTTCGAGGTGGGCCAGGGCCAGGCGGTGGCCGTGCGTACACACAACCGCGTTCTGCTGTATGACCTGGGGCCGGCCTGGCCCGGCGGCAACACCGGGCGCAATCTGTTGACGCCCTGGCTGGAAAAACAACGTGCGCCCGTCGAGCTGGCCTTTGCCAGTCACGGCGACGGCGATCACGCCGGCGGCTGGTCCGGCGTGCGTCATCTTGTCCCCGAGGGTGCGCTCTACAGCGGCGAGGCCGATCGGCTGGACGGCGCCCGGCCCTGTCGTCGCGGTCAGTCCTGGCGCTTCGACGGCGTGGTGTTCGAGGTGCTCTGGCCGGCGCCGGGTATCGATATCCGCAAGAGCAACAACCGCAGCTGTGTGGTGCGTATCCGGGGACGTCATGGTACGGCCTTGTTGACCGGCGATATCGAGAAACCCGTGGAGTACTGGCTGGCCGAACGCGGCGGGCTGGACAGCGATATTGTGCAGGTGCCGCATCACGGCAGCCACTCCAGTTCCAGCTATACGTTTCTAAGGGCCGTGAGCGCGGATCAGGGCTTCGTCAGCGCGGGCCACGGCAACGCCTTCGGTCATCCGGCGGCGTCCGTGCGACGGCGCTACGACAAGCTGGGCATTGACCTCTACAACAATGCCCGTACCGGCATGATTGTATTTCGCCGGGACGCACAACATAATGCCGCGCCCGTGCTCTGGCGGGCCGTTTCGCGCCGGCCCTGGCGCGCGCCCCCGCCCGGGCGCGACGGGCATGAAAACCGGACGGATATGATAAGGTAACGAGCCGATTGCGTGGCCTTTGCGAAAGGGGAGTCGACGAGTGCTGGAGTTGATCAAATCCGGGGGCTGGCTCATGCTCCCGATCCTGTTGTGTTCGGCGGTGGCGCTGGCCATCGTGGCCGAACGGTTCTGGACCCTGCGGCCGGCACGGCTGGCGCCGCCCAATCTCCTGCCCGATGTACGCAAATGGCTCAAGCGCGGCGGGCCCGATCGTCAACAGCTTCAGGCGCTGCGCGAGCATTCGCCGCTGGGCCGGATTCTGGCCGCGGGTCTGGCCAATGCCGGCCACGGCCGCGAGATCATGAAGGAAAGCATTCAGGAAACAGCCACCCAGGTCGTGCATGAACTGGAGCGCTTCCTCAACACCCTGGGCAGCATTGCCGCCATTACGCCGTTGCTGGGGTTGCTGGGCACGGTGATCGGCATGATCGACGTCTTCAGCGCTATCATGATTCACGGTACCGGCGATGCGAGCCGGCTGGCCGGTGGTATTTCCCAGGCACTGATTACCACCGCTTCGGGTCTGACCGTGGCCATTCCCGCCATCTTCTTCCATCGTTTCTTCATGCGTCGCGTGGACGAAATCACCCTCAGCCTCGAACAGCAGGCGGTGCATCTGGTGGATCTGATGCACGGCGACCGTGAAGACCCTACGGAGCAGGGCTGATGCAGTTCCGGCGTCAGAACCGAGAGGAAGTATCCGTCAACCTGACGCCACTGATTGATGTGGTGTTTCTGTTGCTGATCTTTTTCATGGTTTCGACTACCTTTACGCGCGAAACCCGGCTGGATATTACGCTGCCCGAAGCCGAGGCCTCGCCCGGGGCACAACCGGAAGAACAGGTGGAAGTGGTCGTCGGTGCCAATGGTCGTTACAGCGTTAACGGCGAGATGCTGACCAAAAGCAATGCCGACACCCTGCGTTCGGTGCTGCTGCGCCAGGCGGAGAAAGGCACGGATATACCCTTTACCATTACCGCCGACGCCCAGGCCAGTCACCAGGCCGTGGTGCGGGTCATGGATGTGGCCGGGCGCATCGGCTTTACCAATATCAATATCACCACCCGCGCGCCCGAGCAGGACTCGCAGTCATGAGCACCTCGGAGGACAACAGCTGGCAGGTCTATCGTCGCCTGCTGCGTTATGTGCGCCCCTATTGGTGGGTGCTGCTGGCCGGTCTCCTGGGCTACGCCATGTACTCCGGCACTCAGCCGCTCATGGCGGAAATGATGAACGTCATTGTGGACGTGATCGAGAATCCCACGCCCATGGGAGTACTGATCATCTGTCTCGCGCCGATCGTGATTCCGCTGTTCCAGGGCGTGGGGCAGTTCATCGGCAACTACGCGCTCGTCTGGGTGGGCCAGCATGTGGTCTATATCCTGCGCAATGAGGTGTTTCAGCATGTGTTGCGCATGCCGCTGCAGAAATCCGAGGACACCGCCAGCGGACGCATCATGTCCCGCATTATCTATGACGCCCAGCAGGTTACCGCCGCCGGCGCGGACGGGCTCACCATTATTCTGCGCGAAGGGCTGACCGTGGTGGGGCTGCTCGGATATCTGTTGTACAAGAACTGGATGCTGACGCTGATTCTGCTGACCGTGGGTCCGGCCATTGCCGTGGTGGTCAATTACACCAGCCGGCGGTTCCGCCGCATCGCGCACAATATTCAGGGCAGCATGGGCGGCATCACCCATTATCTGGGCGAATCCATCGAGGGCCAGCAGCCCATCCGGATCTTCGGCGGCCACCCCCAGGAGGAAAAGCGTTTCCAGCGCGTCAGTCGCCGTTTCGAAAAACAGAACGTCAAGCTGGTGGCCACCAAGGTGGTCAGCACCACCCTGGTCCAGGTGGTGGTGGGATCGGGCGTCGCCGTGATCATTTATCTGTATATCAATGTCATGGAAGTGGGCGTGTCCGTGGGCGAATTCCTGTCGTTCGTTACGGCCGTGGGCCTGATCCAGAAGCCGCTGAAACAGCTCACCAATGTGAACGTCAAGATTCAGCGCGGACTCGCCGGTGCCGAAAGCCTGTTCGGTATGCTGGATGAACCCTCGGAACCGGATACGGGTACGCGCACGCTGGATCGTGCGCGTGGTGATCTGGAATTCCGTAACGTGATTTTCAGTTATGACGGCGTGAATCCGGTACTGCGTGATTTCTCCTGCCGGATGAACGCCGGCGAAACCGTGGCCCTGGTGGGCCGTTCCGGCGCGGGCAAGAGTACCGTCTCCGCGCTGGTGCCGCGTTTCCACGAACCCGCTTCGGGCGAGATTCTGCTCGATGGCGTATCCCTGCAGGAATACCAACTGGCGGATCTGCGTCGTCAGATCGCCATGGTGAGCCAGAAGGTGGTGCTCTTTAACGATACTCTGCGCAACAACATTGCTTATGGCGAACTGGCCGAGCGGGACGAACAGGATATTATCCAGGCGGCCCGGGATGCTCATGCCTGGGAGTTCATCAGCCGGTTGCCGGAGGGGCTGGATACCGAGGTGGGGCAGGACGGCGCCCAGTTGTCCGGCGGCCAGCGCCAGCGGGTGGCCATTGCCCGGGCGCTGCTCAAGGACGCCCCCATTCTGATTCTCGACGAAGCCACGTCGGCACTGGATACGGAATCCGAGCACCATATCCAGCAGGCGCTGGAATACGTCATGCAGGGCCGGACCACCCTGGTGATTGCCCATCGGCTGTCCACCATTGAACAGGCGGACCGGATTCTGGTCATGGATCAGGGTCAGGTGGTGGAATCCGGCAGTCATGAGGAACTGCTGGCCCGCAACGGCATCTACAGCCAGCTCTACCGCATGAACCTCGAGGAAATGGGGGAATGACCCGGTCGCTATCGGGCCCTGTCCGGCGGGCCTGGCAAAATGACAGTGCCGGGCTGATGCCGTTACGACCCCTGGCGGCGCTGACCGCTCGTGTGGCGCGCCGGCGTCTGCATCATTTCCGTCGCCGGAATCCCGTGCCGCCGGTGCCGGTGCTGGTA
>CAZHGU010000013.1:0-14948 GCA_964532105.1 uncultured Alcanivorax sp.
GGGCTTGCGTCGCTGGTCGCGGGCCGGTTCGGCGAGCGCGTCCGGATCCAGCTTCGGCGCCGGGCCGCGCTCGACATGCTCGAAGACGAAACGCCAGAGCCGCTTGATGAAACGGTAGGCGCCTTCCACACCGGAGTCCGACCACTCCAGCGCCTGATCCGCCGGGGCGGCGAACATCATGAACAGCCGTACCGTGTCCGCACCGTAATGGTCGATCATTTCCTGGGGATCGACGGTGTTGCCCTTGGACTTGGACATCTTGGCGCCGTCCTTGAGCACCATGCCCTGACACAGCAGCCGCTGGAAGGGTTCGTCGGAGTTCACCAGACCGGTATCGCGCAGCAGTTTGTGAAAGAAGCGCGCATAGAGCAGATGCAGAATGGCGTGCTCGATGCCGCCGATGTACTGATCCACGGGCAGCCAGTAATTCGCCTTTTCGGGATCGAGCATGGCCTGATCGTTGTTCGGGTCGCAGTAACGCGCGTAATACCAGCTCGACTCCATGAAGGTGTCGAAGGTGTCCGTTTCCCGGAAGGCGGGTTCGCCGTTGTAGAGCGTGCGTGCCCAGTCCGGGTCATCCTTGAGCGGATTGGCGCCGGCTTCCATGGTTACGTCCTCGGGCAGGGCTACCGGCAGCTGCTCATCCGGCACGGGTACATGTTCGCCGCTTTCCGTTTCCAGCATGGGAATGGGCGCGCCCCAGTAGCGCTGGCGGGATACGCCCCAGTCACGCAGACGGTAGTTGACCGTGCGCTGGCCCTTGCCCTCGCTTTCCAGTTTTTTCGCAATGGTGTCGAAGGCTTCATCGGAACTCAGCCCGTCGAATGCACCGGAGTTGATCAAACGGCCCTTTTCGGTAAAGGCCTGCTGCGCCAGATCCACGGCGGTATCGTCCACGGGTTCAATGACCTGCCGGATGGGCAGGCCGTGCTTGTGTGCGAAGTCGAAGTCGCGTTCATCATGAGCGGGCACGGCCATGACCGCGCCCGTGCCGTATTCCATGAGCACGAAGTTGGCCACAAAGACCGGGATCTCTTCGCCCGTGATCGGATGCCGGGCCTGCAGCCCCGTATAAACCCCCTTTTTCTCCAGGGTGGCCATGTCCGCTTCCGTGATCCGTGACTGCCGGCACTCCGCGACGAAATCCGCCACCTCGTGATTGGCCGCGGCGGCCTTGTCGGCCAGGGGATGGTCGACGGACAGAGCCATATAGGTGACCCCCATGAGGGTATCCGGGCGCGTGGTATAGACCCGCAGGGGCTGTTTACCCGGCACCTCGAAATCCATTTCCACACCCTCGGACTTGCCGATCCAGTTGCGCTGCATGGTCTTGACCTGTTCGGGCCAGCCGTCCAGTTGATCCAGATCCTGAAGCAGTTCCTCGGCGTAATCGGTGATGCGGATGAACCACTGGGGAATGGCTCTTTGTTCCACCGGCGTGTCGCAGCGCCAGCAACAACCTTCCACTACCTGCTCATTGGCCAGCACGGTCTGGTCATGCGGGCACCAGTTCACCGTGGACTTCTTGCGATAGACCAGGCCCTTTTCGTACAGGCGCGTAAAGAACCACTGCTCCCAGCGGTAGTAATCGGGCGAGCAGGTGGTGATTTCCCGGTCCCAGTCATAGCCGAAGCCCAGGCGCTGGAGCTGTTCGCGCATGTAGTCGATGTTCTGATACGTCCACTTCGCCGGCGCCGTCTTGTTGTCGATGGCGGCGTTCTCGGCGGGCAGGCCGAAGGCGTCCCAGCCCATGGGCTGGAGCACATTCCTGCCGCGCATGCGCTGATAGCGGCTGATGACATCGCCGATGGTATAGTTGCGCACATGGCCCATGTGCAGCCGGCCGCTGGGATAGGGGAACATGGACAGGCAGTAGAACTTCTCCCGTTCCGGATCCTCGGTTACCTTGAAGCTTTGCTGCTTGCGCCAGTAATGCTGGGCTTCGCGTTCAACGTCCTGGGGCCGATACTGTGGTTCCATGGTTTCTCTGAGCTGACTTGCGGATGAAGAATCGATGCTTCGGCACCGCGCCGAAAAGTGGACAGGATACATGAGCCGGGCTCCGGCAGACAGCTTCCGGGGGCGGCTGCCATGACGGTCACCACTGTGCTGCTGCTGTGTTTCATGGCCGCCACCCTGCCGCTGGTGGTGCGCTGGCTGCTGCCGCCCGTGCCCCGGCCGGAGCCCGGGCTGACCCTCGGGGCCGTGGTGGTGCCGGGTGCCGCGCGCGTGCGTCACGGCTCGGCCTGGCGTCTGTCTCCGGCGGGCCGGCGGCGGCTCTGGGCGGGCATTGAACAGGCCCGGGCCCGGGGACTGCCCCTGCTGGTCAGCGGCGGTGCGCGGCGTGGTGACGGGCCGGCGGAAGCGGCGCTCATGGGCGCGCGCGCGGCCCGGCAGGCGCCGGAGCTGACCGTGATCGAGGAGGGTGCGAGCCACAGTACCTGGGAGAACGCGGTGAATTGCGCGGCCGTATTGCGCCGCCGGGGCATCACGGATGTGGTGGTGGTCACCGACCGGCCTCACCTCACGCGCGCCGTACTCAGTTTTCAGCGCCAGGGGCTGCGGGTGGAACCGGTGGCCGCCTCGCGGCTGCCCGCGCCGGCCTGGATGCCGTCCACCGGGGCACTGATCATGCTGCCGGAACTCTGGTACGAGTGGGCGGCGTTGTGCTGGTACGAGCTGCGTTATTTCTGATCGGGGTGCAACGCGCGTCGGGCGCAGTCCGGATCCAGGTTTTCCATGGCCTCGAACTGGCTCAGGAAGAAGTGCCCGGTGAGCTCCTCGGGAAACTTCGATTGCCGCAGCCGGTCCATGACCGGCCCCTTCACCTCGGACAGATGCAGGGTCACGCCGGCGTCGTGCAGACGCTGATTCAGCGACTCCAGACTCTCCAGGGCACTGGCGTCGATCTGGTTGATCGCGGAACACATCAATACCACATGCTCGATGTCGGGTCGCATGAGCACGTCGTCATAAATGCGGTCTTCCAGGTTGCGCGCATTGACGAAATACAGGGACTCGTCCACTCGTACCGAGAGCACCTTCCGGCTGCAGACCACATCGTGGCGCAGCACATTGCGGAAGTGTTCGGTGCCCGGCACCTGACCCACCACGGCCACATGGGGTGAGCTGGTGCGCCACAGGAAAAGGGCGATGGAGGCGAGCACGCCGGTGAGCACACCCGCCTCCACCCCTGCACCCAGTACCACGGCCATGGTGAGCGCCATGGCGGTGAAATCGGTTTTCGAGTAGCGCCAGGTGCGCCGGATCTCGCCCGGGTCCACCAGCGAGAGCACGGCCACGATAATGGTCGCGGCCAGGGTGGCGTTGGGCAGGTACTGAAACAGCGGTGTGAGAAAGAGCGCGGTCAGTGCGATGCCGGCGGCGGTGAAGATGCCGGCCATGGGGGTGACGGCGCCCGCGTCGAAATTGACCACCGAACGCGAGAAACCGCCGGTGACCGGAAAGCCCCCGGAGAAGGCGCTGGCCAGATTGGCCGCGCCCAGACCGGTCAGTTCGCGATTGGCATTGACGCGCTGGCGCCGCTTGGCGGCCAGGGTCTGGGCCACCGAGATGGATTCCACGAAACCGATCAGGCTGATGAGCACGGCCGCCGGGAAAAGCTTGCGCCAGAACTCGGCATGTGCCGGCGGCACCTGGATCTCGGGCAGGCCGCCGGGAATGGCGCCGACAATGGCCACGCCCTGTTGCTTCAGATCCAGTCCGTACACGGCCAGGGTGGTCACGATCACCGCCATCACCGGGCCCGCCTTGGTGAGCATATCCACCAGGAAAGGCGACAGTCCGGTGCGTTGCAGCAGTGGTTTCAGCCGGCTGCGCACCCAGAAGAGAAAGGCGATGGCGCCGACACCGATGATCACCGTGGGGCCATTGATGGCGTCCAGTCGTGGCACCAGGGAGTGAATAATGCTGATCAGATTGTGCCCGTGCAGCTCCACCCCCAGCACATGCTTGAGCTGGCTGGCGGCGATAAGAACCCCCGAGGCGGTGATAAAACCCGAGATCACCGGATGGGAAAGCAGGTTGGCGATCCAGCCCAGGCGCAGCAGGCCCATGACGACCAGCACAATGCCCGACAGTGCCGCCAGAATCATGGCCGCGGCCAGATATTCGGGCGAGCCGGGCTCGGCCACCTTGCTCACCGAGGCCGCGGTGAGCAGCGAGACCACCGCCACCGGGCCCACTGCCAGCGCGCGTGAGGAACCGAAGAGCGCATAGGCCACCAGCGGCAGGATGCTGGCATAGAGGCCCACCTGGGGCGGCAGTCCCGCAAGCAGGGCATAGGCCAGGCTCTGCGGGATCAGCATGATGGTAACGATGACGGCGGCGATACCGTCTGAAGAGGCCTCCCTGCTGCCGTAGCCCGCGAGCCAGTCCATGGCGGGCAGGCGCCGGAGGAGTTTGTTGCGCGGGCGGTCGGTCACCACCTGGATCCTGTATCGGTTCCGGATGAGCCTCCAATCTAGGCGAGAGGTATCCGAAAGTCAAATTCTGGTTATAACGTTATTCCTTTAATGAATAATAGTGCGAGCTGATCACGAACGCCGATGCAGGAAGACGCCGGCCATCGTCAGCGCCGCCGCCAGTACCAGCCAGGGTGCGCCGCCGAACCGCATGAAGGGCGTGGTGCCGTCCATGGGCCGGAATCCGGACACCAGGACGGTGCGTTCGAATTGCTCGGCCCGGCCCCGGGTTTGTCCATCCGGGCCCACCACGGCGGTAATGCCGTTGTTGGTGCCGCGCAGCAGCCAGCGGCCGGTCTCCAGGCTGCGCAGGCGCGCCATCTGGAAATGCTGATGGGGACCGGCGGAGGTGCCGAACCAGGCGTCATTGCTGATCGTCAGCAGGACATCACTGCCCCGGCTGCGTTCGGCCACCAGGGCCGGATAGAGAATCTCGTAGCAGATAAAGGGCGACAGTTCATGCCCCAGCGCCTGCAGATTGGCCTGATCCGGATCGCCGGGTGTAAAGCTGGACATGGGCAGATTGAAAAAGGGCATGAGCCCGCGCAGCAGGCTCTCCAGCGGCACATATTCGCCGAAGGGCACCAGTTTCTGTTTGTGATAGGTGCCGTCGCCGCCGGCGACCACGCTGATGCTGTTGTGATAGCGCCATTCGCCCCCGGCGTACCGGCGCCAGGGGATGCCGGTGATCAGCCCGCCGTTATTCTCGCGCTGGGTCTTGCTTACACGGCCGAGGTAGCCCCGGGCGTCCTGATAGAACTCCGTGATGGCTGATTCCGGCCAGATCACCAGCGACTCCTTGGGTACATTCTGGCTCAGATTCCGGTAGATCCGGCGCGTGGTTTCGCGCTGGGTCTGCTGCCACTTGCGGTCCTGGGGGATATTGCCCTGGACCAGGGCCACGGATTGCGTCTCGCCCGCCGGCTCCACCCAGTACCCCGGTTCCAGCGCGGCGCCCCCCGTCCAGGCCAGCAGGGCGGGAATCACGGCGGTCCAGGCCCGGCGCCGGTCGACCACCAGCAGGGCCAGGCCCAGGCCCGTGAGCACGGCGGCCAGCGAAATCAGCCAGATCCCGCCCAGCGGCGCCAGTCCGGCCAGGGGCGTATCCACCAGCGCATAGCCGGGATAAAGCCAGGGGAAACCGGTAAGCAGCCAGCCGCGCACCCAGTCCACCAGCACCCAGAGACCGGCGAAGACCAGAGCGCCGCCGCCCAGCCGCCGGGTCAGCCCGAACAGCAGGGCATAATAGAGGGCCAGCCCGGCGGCGAAGATGGCGGTCATGGGCACGGCCAGCCACAGGGGCGTGGCGCCATAGACATGGATGCTCACATGCACCCAGGCCACGCCCAGGCCGAACAGGCCCAGGCCGTAGAGCCAGCCCCGCAGCACGGCTTCGCGCACGGGCACTCGCCGCAGGCTCCACCAGCCCAGCGCCGGGCTGAGCAGCACCAGCGGCCACCAGCCCCAGGGTTCAAAGGCCAGGGGATAGAGCAGTCCCGCGATCAGGGCCAGGAAACGGCCGCGCCATTGGCTTTGCATTGAGTCTGCCCCGGGAATCGTGAAGAATATTTAGTGCCATCCCCGCTTCAGCCGGCGTGCTGGGGGCGAACGCGCACCCGGAGAATCATAATGAAACAGGTCTGCAAGTACCATCCCGGCGAAGAGGCGAGCTGGTACTGCGCCCACGACGGTTTGCTGCTGTGTGATGCCTGTGCCGCCGTGCAGCCGGCCGAACACGAGCGCAGTGCCTGGTGCTTTGTCTGCAACAACTGGCTCAAACCGGTGAGTGCCGGGGTGGAAGGGCCCTGGTTCTGGACCATTCTGGCTCATTTCGTGCGCTACCCGCTGGCCCCCGGGCCCTTGCTGGCTGCCTTGTTGCCCCTGCTGGTGGCGGCGGTCGCGCCGCGTGATCCGGTGGGGATGGCGGCCGTGCTGGCCGCGGGGGTGCTGTGCGGCAAGCTGGGCCATCGCATCATTGCTGACAGTATTCGCGGCAGCATGATTGCGCCGGGCCCCGGAATTTTCGCTGAAGCCCGGGGCTGGTCCCAGGGTCTGGCCCAGTGGGCACTGTTTGCCGCCGCCGTCGCCGGTATTGCGGCGGCCTGGTGGTACCTGGGTCTGATCGCCGGTTCGGTGCTGGCGCTGGTGCTCTGGTGCCTGTTGCCGGCCATGGTGCTGGGTGTCCAGGAAGAAGAGAATCCGGCCGCCATTCTGGATCTGCGCAACGCGGGGGCCACGGTGGTGGCGCTGAATATCAGCTACTGGATTCTGGTGCCCGTGCTGTTTGCCGGTTTTCTGGCGGTAGCCGCGCTGGTCAGTGTACTGGTGGATTTGCTGCCCGCTGCTGCGGCCTGGCCGTTGTCCACCTTGCTGGTGCTATGGTTCTGGTTCGCCCTGGTCCATCTGCTGGGCTATCTGGGCTACCAGTATGCCGGTCCCCTGGGGTTCAATCGCGGGCGCAAGGGCCGGGGCAACCGCAACGCCGCCCGGCCCGAGGCGGAACGGCGCCGGGAAGTGCTCATGAAGGCGGGCCAGTACGGCAAGGTGGTCAAGGCCTATCGTCAGCTGCTGGAAAAGAACAGCCAGTCGCTGCAGTACCATGACGACTATTTCAAGCTGCTGAGCACGCTCCGGGAAAACCAGGCCCTGCTGGACCATGCCTGTGAGTATCTCAATGCCGTGCACCTGAGCGGCCAGGATTACCGGCTGCCGTCGCTGGTGTCGTTCTACCGGGAGCTGGATCCGGCCTTCAAGCCGGATACGGGCCAGCTGAGCCGGGATCTGGCCGGTGTGCTGGCGGATCAGGGCCGCTACAAGGAAGCGGTGCAGATGCTTCAGGATCTGCACAAGCGCGCGCCCACCTGGCCGGGCGTGGCCGAGGCCTATCTGTTCGTGGCGCGGGTGCTGGCGGAGCAGTTCAATCTGACGGGCAAGGCGAATCAGTTCATCAAGTTCGTGGAGCAGCGCTTCCGGGATCAGCAGGTGCAGGACGAGGCGGCGCAATGCCGCCGGGAACTGGGGCTGGAAGGCTGAACCGGCCCGGCTTCAGTCGTTGCCCGCCGCCTTGTGCCGGAAGCCCTCGGCCCGGGCGGAATCGCCCTTTTTCTCCCAGGCCTCGGCCAGCGCGTGCAGTGCCCGGGTCAGGTTGGGATCCTGGCTCTTGCGCTCCAGCGCGTCCGCCACAATGGGTTCGGCCTGTTGCGGATCCCCGGCGCGCGCCAGCAGCCAGGCGATGTCCAGCTGCAGCTCTTCCGGCAGGGCCGGCAGGCGCTCCTCGCGTACCAGCTGGTGCAGCAGCTGTTCGCGCTGACGCCCTTCGTCCGGGTCCGCCGGGCGCCGCTGCAGCAGTTCCCGCAGCGTGGCCTGGAAGGTCTCCGCCTCCGGCTGGACCTTGCGCACCAGAAAAAGCCCCGTCAGGGCGTCGAAATCATCGGACTGGTGTTCGCGGGCCTGGAGGAAGTGTTTTTCCGCGTCACTGAACTCGAAGCGCGCCAGCGCCTCCCAGCCCTCGGTCAATGCGCGTGCCCGGGCGCGATTCTCTTCGTCATCGGCGTCGTCCGTTTCGCGTTGCTGCATGCCCGTGTCCTGAATCAGCTGCGCCAGCAGGGCGCCGCCGGCCAGACCGAACAGCTGGGCGCTCAGCAATACCCCGCCGTCGTCGGTGCGCATGAAGGCGTATAGCGGTAGCAGCCCCCACAACGGCAGCAGGATGAGCGCGGGCAGTTCGACCGTTGCCGTTTGACGGGTGCGCGGATGGATATAGCCGAACGGGAGGCGCCGGCGGGCGAAGAGGCTGGCAAAGGCGCCGATCCAGGCGGAAACCACGGCGCTGCTGCCGATCACCGGCTGATAGTGTCCGGCAAAGAGCCAGACCGGGCCCAGTCCGGCCGCCACGCCGCCCAGCAGCCAGAGGACCAGACTGCGCGCCTTGCCCAGCCGCGCTTCCAGCGGCCAGGCGAAGGGGGCGAGTACCAGCAGGCACAGGGCCCAGTGGATCAGGCCGTCGTGGAGAAAATGCCAGGTGAGAAAACGTCCCGGTCGCGGGTCCGTGGGAATCAGTCCGGCGAAATAGCGGGGCAGCTTGTTTGCCCGTTGCCGGAACTCTTCGCGCTGCTCCTTCCAGTGCCGGAAGGCTTCCGCGGACCAGTAATCACTGCCGCGCTCGCGGTTTTCCGCCTCGAAGCGCGGGTTGAAGGCCATGTCCAGAAAGGGCTCGATTTCGTTGCCCGCCTCGCGCTGTTCGGCCAGAGTCGCGGCCTTGTCGCCCCGACCGTTGATGCGCAGCCAGGACAGGTAGTTGTCCCATTCCATGCTGAACAGGCCGGTGTCCTGATACCAGTCGAACAGGGCCCGGCGTTGCTGTTCCTCCTGACCCTGATAGGTGAGCAATACCAGCAGATACACCAGCATGATCGCCAGAGCCACCCAGGGCAGGGCGTACAGGCGCCGCTGGTTCTGATCGGGCAGGGGGATCATCTTTCTGGCTCCCGGGTTATTATTCGGGTTCTTCTTCCAGGGGTTGCACCTGCAACAAACGGATGGTGCGGCCGTCGGCACTGAGCACGGTAAAGCGGAACCGGTCGAACTGCACCGATTCGTTGCGCTCGGGCAGGCGGCCGAACTGCTGCATTACCAGCCCCCCCACGGTATCGAAATCCTCGGTGCTGAGTTCGCACTGGAAATAGTCGTTGAAATCCTCGATGGGCGTGAGCGCCTTGACCGTGTATTCGCGGTTGTTGAGGCTCTTGATCAGATAATCGGTGTCCTCGATATCCGTTTCGTCCTCGATTTCACCCACGATCTGTTCCAGCACGTCCTCGATGGTCACCAGCCCGGCCACGCCGCCGTATTCATTGACCACCACGGCCATGTGGTTGCGGCTGGCGCGGAATTCGCGCAGCAGCGAATCCAGGCGCTTGGATTCGGGAATGATCATGGCCTGACGCAGATGGTCCTTGATGTTGAAACGGTCCATGCGGCCCGGGTCCAGCGCCAGTGGCAGCAGATCCTTGGCCAGCAGAATGCCCTGCACTTCGTCCGGATCATCGGCGAGCACGGGAAAGCGCGAATGCGCGCATTCGATGATGGTGGGCAGAAAGTCGCGCGGATTGCTCGAGGTGCGAATGGCGATCATCTGTGCGCGCGGGATCATGATCTCGCGTACCTGCATGTCCGCCACCTGGACCGCGCCCTCGATAATGCCCAGGGTGTCCAGGTCAATGACCTCGCGCTCGCGCAGCGAACGCAACAATTCCAGCAGCTCATCCCGGTTCGACGGGCCGGAGCTGAAGAAATTGCCCAGCCGTTCCAGCCAGCTTCGGTTGGTTTCGCCGTTGTCGTCCGGCATCATTGCCCCCGCACGCCGGTGTCGGGCTCGCGGTAGGGATCGTCGTGTCCCAGTTCCGCCAGAACGGATACTTCCAGTGCTTCCATGATTTCGGCTTCCCCCGCCTGTTCGTGATCATGGCCCAGTAAATGGAGCACACCATGAACCACCATGTGCGTCCAGTGCGCCCGGACCGGTTTGCCCTGCTCGGCCGCCTCGCGCTCCACCACGGGCGCGCAGATGGCGATATCCCCGATAATGGGGGCCACGGCTTCCGCGGGCAGGCCCTCGGGCATGTCAAAGGGAAATGACAGCACATTGGTGCTGTAATCGCGCCCGCGCCAGTGCCGGTTCAGCTCGCGCATTTCGGTTTCATCCACCACCCGTATGGTGATCTCGCCGGCGCTGCCGCCAGCCGCACGGGCGGCACGGCAGGCCCAGTCCCGGATGTCCGCTTCGTCCGGCGCCCGGAGTCCGTCGCGGGCGAACTGCAGCTCAACGTCCGGAATCGGCTTCGTTTTCGTGTCGTTCATAGGCTTCCACGATGCGTTGCACCAGGGGATGGCGCACTACATCGCCGCTGTCGAAACGGGTGACGCCGATGCCTTCCTCGGCGCCCAGTACCTCAATGGCGTGTATCAGTCCGGATTGCTGATTGCGCGGCAGATCCACCTGGGTGATATCCCCGGTGATCATGGCGCGCGAGCCGAAGCCGATCCGGGTGAGAAACATCTTCATCTGTTCGATGGTGGTGTTCTGGCCTTCGTCGAGGATGATGAAGCTGTTGTTGAGCGTACGCCCGCGCATATACGCCAGCGGCGCCACCTCGATCACGTCACGCTCGAGAAACTTGGTCACTTTCTCGAAGCCCAGCATTTCGTAGAGCGCGTCATAGAGTGGACGCAGATAGGGATCCACCTTCTCGGCCAGATCACCGGGCAGGAAACCGAGCTTTTCCCCGGCTTCCACCGCCGGACGCACCAGCAGGATGCGTTCGACGTCCTGATCCTCGAGCGCTTCCACGGCACAGGCCACCGCCAGCCAGGTCTTGCCCGTGCCCGCCGGGCCGATACCGAAGTTGATGTCGTGCGCGCGGATGCGCTGGACATAGTCGCGCTGATTGCGTCCACGCGGACGGATCTGCACGCGTTTGGTCCGAATGCGGCCGCCGTCGCGGCTGTCGTCATCGTCCGGCACCGGTTCGGCGTCCTCCACCGAGCCCTGCAGCTGCAGGTGGACCACCTCGGGCGTGATCTCGGTGCCCAGCGCGGTCTGGGCATAGAGGTCATTGAGCACATGCCGCGCCATTTGCACGGCGGCGGCGTCGCCGGACAGGTGAAAGAGGTTGCCCCGGTTGAGAATCTCGATGCCCAGGGTGTCCGAAATCTGGGTAATGTGCTCGTCCAGGCGCCCGCACAGGCTGGCCAGACGGCGCGAGTCATAGGGTTCGAGACTGAGCTGTTGTGACGCGGTCGCGGTACTCAAGAGTGCTGGTCGGATCCCCGTGCTGGCTGTCGGACGAATGTGGCAGGCGGCCCCGTGTCCGCGTACCTCAAGCTGTTGAAGGCAGCATATAACGAAACGCCCGCGCGCGAAAAGACGGCGCGGACCGCTGAGGTTGGTGAGCCTGTACTAACGCTGAAAAACTTTTCATGCGGGGATGGGTTCCGGAAGACTGCCGCGCAGGGAGTTGGGCAGGGCCTCGTTGATTTCCACGTCCACGAATTCGCCGATCAGGTCGATATCCGTGCACTTGAAGTTCACCACCCGGTTGTTTTCCGTGCGCCCGCACAGCTCGCCCGGGTCCTTGCGCGAAACCCCTTCCACCAGGATGCGCTGATGCGTGCCCACCATGGCCTGGCTGATGGCCATGGCCTGCTGCTGAATGCGGCTCTGCAGAATGCGCAGCCGCTCCTTCTTGACCGCCTCCGGAGTGTCGTCCGGCAGCTCCGCCGCGGGCGTGCCCGGGCGCGGACTGTAGATAAAGCTGAAGGAATGATCGAAGCCCACATCATTGATCAGATTCATGGTGGCCTCGAACTCCTCGTCCGTCTCGCCCGGGAAGCCCACAATGAAATCGGAACTGATGGAAATGTCCGGCCGGATCCTGCGCAGCTTGCGAATACTGGCCTTGTACTCCAGGGCCGTGTGATTGCGCTTCATCCGCGCCAGCACCCGGTCCGAGCCGGACTGCACCGGCAGATGCAGGTGATCCACCAGCTCGGGGATCTCGGCATAGACCTCGATCAGCGCATCGGAGAATTCCACCGGATGGCTGGTGGTGTAGCGGATCCGGTCTATACCGTCGATCTCGCGCACCAGCAACAGCAGATCGGCGAAATCCAGCACCTCCCCGTTGGCCCCCGTAGCCCGATAGGCGTTGACGTTCTGCCCCAGCAGGTTCACCTCGCGCACACCCATGTCCGCCAGATACCGGATTTCGTCCAGTACGCCCTCCACGGGCCGGCTGACTTCCTCGCCCCGGGTATAGGGCACTACACAGAAACTGCAGTACTTGGAACAGCCTTCCATGATGGAGACATAGGCGGTGGGGCCATCCACGCTGGGCTCGGGCATCCGGTCGAACTTCTCGATTTCCGGAAAGCTGATGTCCATGTCCACATCGCGGCCGCCCGCTGCCTCGCTGATCAGCTGGGGCAGGCGGTGCAGGGTCTGGGGGCCGAAGATCACATCCACCCAGGGGGCACGCCGGCGGATGACCTCGCCTTCCTGGCTGGCCACGCAGCCGCCCACACCAATGATCAGATCCGGCTTGTGCTGCTTGAGCTTCTTCCAGCGCCCGAGCTGATCAAAGACCTTTTCCTGGGCCTTCTCGCGAATGGAGCAGGTGTTGAGCAGCACCACATCCGCGTCGTTGACGTCCTCCGTGGGTTCCAGCTCATGGCTGTCCTCCAGGATATCGGCCATGCGCGCGGAGTCGTATTCGTTCATCTGGCAGCCGTGGGTCTGTATGAACAGCTTGCGGGCCATGGCGCACACTCGGATTGCCGGAAAGGATCCGCGATTATACCTGCCGGACAGCCCGGCTGCGAAGGGGCCGGCCTTGGCAGGCTGTTGAAAGCCCCGGAGGGCGCTTCAGGCCGAGCTGAGCACGCAAGGGGTTTTTCAACAGCCTGCTAGAATGGCTCCTGGTCGCAACGAGGAGATGAGCACATGCGAACAGGTCTGACAGGGCTTTTGCTGGCGCTGGCGGCGGTGTCGGCCGCCGCCGAGATGCGCTTCGAGGATGGCTGGGTGCGGGCCGTGCCGCCGGTTTCCGACACCACCGCCGCTTATGGACGCATTGTCAATGAGGGTTCTGCGGCGGTGACCGTCAAGGCGGCGTCCGTGGACTGGGCCGGCGGCGTCATGCTCCACACCAGCACGGAAGCGGAAGACGGCACCCGCTCCATGCGGCATCTGGAATCCGTGACCCTGCCGCCCGGCGGCAGCGTGACGCTGCAATCCGGCGGCAAGCATCTGATGTTCACCGGGGTAGAGCGGATTCCCCGGGCCAGGGAATCCGTCGAGGTCTGTATCCGCGTGAACGACAAGCGCCAATGCACGGATCTGCCCGTGCGCCGTTCCGCGCCTGAATGATGTTGCGTCGGCGTGCCCTGCTGACACTGCTGCTGGCATTGCTCGGCGGTCGGGCCCTCGCGGACTGTGGACCGCCGCCGGCCGTGCGGGCCGTGCCGGCAGCCGGCGATGCGGAGTTGAGCCTGGCCACGCTCAATCTGTGGCGGCTGCGCGACAGCGACAAGGACGCGCGCTACGACGAGCCTTTGCCGCCGGAACGGGTCGAGGCGCGGCTGCGGGCCCTGGCCCGGATGATCAACGAGCGCCTGGGCGCGCCCCATCTGCTGGCCGTGCAGGAAGTGGAAAACCGGGCCCTGCTTCAGCGTCTGGCCGGGGTGCTGGCCGAAAGGGGGCCGGAGTACCGGGTGGTCCTGCGCGAGGGGCATGATCCTTCCGGCATGGATGTGGGGCTGCTTTACCGGGCGCCGGTAAAGATCGCGGGCCATCAGGCGCTGTTCGCCGGCCGCAAACAGGCGGGGCAGTGGCTGTTTTCCCGTCCGCCGTTGCGGGTGCGCGTGGAAGAGCCTTTTGTGTTCGATCTGGTGGTGGTGCATCTGCGCAGCGCGCACGGACTGAATGAATCGGGCGAGCGCGACCGGGTGCGGGCCAAGCGCAAGGCACAGGCGCGGGCGTTGCACCAGTGGACCCATGAGTCCGCGCGGGCGGAGCAACCCCTGGTGCTGGCCGGGGATTTCAATAGTGCTCCGGGAGATGATCTCTATGCCCAACCCTGGCGGCGAATCGGAGCCGGACTGGGTTCGGTCTGGGATCTGCTGCCGGAAGTGGAACGCTTTTCCCATGTCCACGACTGCGACCGTCAGGCCATTGATCACATCTTTTATAACGATGCACTGACGCGTCGGGTGAAGGACGCGGCGGTCAGCCGGGGCAATGCGGGCCATTATCGTACCCTGTACGGCGCAGACGGTACGGACAGCGCGGTGTCCGATCATGATGCGCCGGTGCTGTATTTTGACGTCGGGGAAAAGACCGAATAAAAAACGCCGGGCTTCGGGCCCGGCGTGAAGAAGAAAAAGACCTCGCGGGAAACTGCTCGCAGCGCTTGCAGTTGCTTACAGTGAGGACCAGGGAGATCTCCCCGCGAGGCGAAAGGGCCGGGGCCCGAAGGCCCCGGAAGCGGTATTACATCAGATCGAAGCTCTTGTTCCAGGAAACCACGAAGCGCTGGTTGTTAGCACTGGTGCCTTCCGTGTCGTTGCCTTCCACGCCGAAGCTGAACTCGCCTTTGCTGAGGTAGGCATTGTAGTGGGTGTAGTTGAAGTCCGCCTCGGTGTTCGGACCCGTGCTTTCGCCGTCGTCCGTGTACGCGTAGCTGCCCGCAGTGATCGACAGGCCCAGGCCGTCATCGGTCAGCGGGAACGCCGCCGTGGCCTTGTAGTAGATGTCGCCCACGGAGAACTGGCTTACGGCGTCCTCTTCCACCTGGCTGTTGGCGGTGTAGTTCACCTGTACCGTCAGGAAGTCGTAGCCGATGGAGCCGTAGACTTCACCGAAGTCCGAGTCCTGCTGTGCAGTGGACGTGGGATAGTCCCAGTAGA
>CAZHGU010000014.1:0-14889 GCA_964532105.1 uncultured Alcanivorax sp.
CTGAGTGCGCAAGGGGTTTTTCAACAGCCTGCTAGCCTTTTTGGGGGAAACACCTTGTAGATGGAATCAGTGACCATGAGCAGTACAACCTATATCGCCTTCGCCTCCAGCGAGCACCTGCACACCACCACCGACGGCTTCATTCACCGCATGGCCCAGGATTCGCCCCGGCCGGAACCACAGACCATTGAAACCATCATGGTCAGTTTTCTGGACGAAGCGCTGGAGGCCTTCTTCGTCCAGCCCCAGGAATTTCTCGGGCTGAGCAGCGGCATGCGACGCATCGTCAACATGACCGTGGATACCATCTCCAAGGCCACCCGCATGGTAGTCACGCGCACGGCCCGGAAAATGGATCTGGAGCAGAACCGGGCTTCCGCCGAATACATGGACACCATGCGCCTGTGCCACACGGACGCGGACGGCAACGAAACCTGGTATATCGCTTTCCCCATTGAAGAGCGGTTACGCGAACAAGGAGATGCCGCCATTGCCTCGGCACGTAAAGGTTATACCCGGAGCGCCCGGGATCAGATGACCGAATTCCTGCTGGCGCTGACGGATGTGGGGCTGTACTGGTATTTCGAGGAGCCCATGAAGCTCATGAAGTTCGGTCCGGTGGTGCAGCGCGCGGTCAACATGGGTGTGGAAACCACCCGCAAGGCCACCAAAAGCACCATACGCAAGGTGTTCCCCAAACTGGAGGACGAACAGCTGAGCGCCGCCGCCGACTACATCGAAGCACTCATGCTAAAGACCTAGCGCGAGTCAGCCGGGTGCATTATGGACAGCACCCGAGCCCCCGAATACGGTTGTTCACGGGATGTCCACGGACATTCATATTTCAAAACAATAAGGAGGTTGGACCCTTGTCACTACGTCACGCCATTCTGGTACTACTCGACGAACACGAAGCCAGTGGTTATGACCTGGCCCGCGAATTCGCCCGCGGCATTGGTCATGTCTGGAATGCCACCCACCAGCAGATCTATCTCGAGCTGGGCCGGCTCAGCGACGACGGTCTGGTGGAATACCGCCATGTCACCCAGGACGGACGACCCGACAAGAAACTCTACTGTATAACGGAAGCCGGCTATCGCGAACTGCGCACCTGGATGAGCGAACCCGCGCCCAAGCCGCGGCTGCGCGACGCGCTCATGATCAAGATCGCCGGGGGTCACCTGGCCGACAAGGAACAGTTGCTGACCGAGCTGCGGGAACAGATGGCCGACCATGAAGAAACCATGGCCACCTTCCGCCGCATGGAAACCGCCTACAACAATCTCCCGCCCCGGGAACAGGAAAACAAGCGCTTCGAATGGCTGGCCCTGCGCCGGGGGCTGCTGGACGAGGAAAGCTGGATGACCTGGGCGCGCGAAGTGGAAGCCGAGCTGGTGCAGCACCTGGAACAGGCGGATCAGGGCAAGCGGGCCTGACAACCTGCCAGGCGACTGGCACGGACTCGCCCGGGCTGGTAGCCTTCCCGGTGTACGAGCATCCGGGGGAGCCCGCACTGTCATGAAGGGAAGCATGATTCTTTCGCTGATCACGCTTTGTGTCGTCATGCTGTTCATGGAAGCGCGCATCTCGCGCTTCCTGCACGGGGAACCGGAAACCGCCGCACAGGACGAAGGCTTCCTGCCGGACATGGATTTCCTCTCCGACTGGGGCGACGCCCTGGCCGGTTTCTGGCGCGACTGCGCCGATTTTCTGGCCTCGGCCTCGGGCGCGGTCACGGACAAGCCGGATAGCGAAAAAGTCGTCATCACCGAGGACACCATTCAACAGGTCTGGGTCTGGCGGCAAGACGGCGCCATTCAGTCGGCGCGGCAAGAGCCGGCCCACTCCGATGCCCGCAAGGTGATGATTCCCCGTGATATGTCGGCCGCCGAATTCTTCGGGGAAACGACCACGGACAAGACGGCCGCACAGAACGAGTCCCCCGCTCCGACGACAAAAAGCGAAACACCGAATCAGGACGGTACCGATACCGGCACGCCGCTGGACCAGCTTTCCCCGGAGCAACGTCGGGCCATGCTTGATCAGGGCATGGACGTATTGCAGCAGCAGTCGGGCAACCTCGGCGGCCGAGCCACACGCTGAGCCCACATTACTTCCCCGGGGTTGCATTCACCGGCCCAGGCAGGGATAACGGACGGCATGCCGACACGCACTTCGCCCGAAACCCTGGTTGATGCCACAGGCCGTGTTCACCGGGGCCGGTTCAGTGCCTCCGTGCCCCGCATCAACGGCCGCGACCACGACTACCGCACCCCCATGGGCCGCCCGGCTCCGGCCCGGCAGCGCCGTTTTCACTACAAGCAATTCCAGTATTTCGGCCTGGTCAGCGACGAACTACTGCTCGGCTGTGCCCTGGCCGACACGGCCTGGCTGGGCGTGGCCTTTTTCTACTGGTTCGAACCCGCCACGGGCGAGCTCCACGAATACAGCTGGCGCTCGCCCCTGGCGCGTCAGCCGCGCCTGTCGGAATCTCCCGTGGAGGGCGTCAGCCGTTTCCGACAGAAGAATGTGAATATTGAAATGGGCTACGAGCGCAGCGGCGAAACCTTGACCAAATCCCTGACGGTGGATTTGCCGGAGTTGCAACTCCAGGCCCGCATGGACGAACCGTCGGACCATGAACCCATGGCGCTGTGTACCCGCACCGGCGTCAACGGCTGGACCTATGCCAACAAGGTGGCCGGGCTCCCCGTTGAAGGCCGACTGACGCACAAGGGGACAAGCCGGGATCTGGCCGAACTGGATGCCGGCGGCCACCATGATTTTTCCGCCGGCTACATGCGCCGCCGGACCTTCTGGAACTGGGCCTGTCTCAGCGGCCGCACGGACGGTCACTGGCTCGGGCTCAATGTCTCCTGCGGCGTCAACGAGACCAGCTTTACCGAGAACTGCTTCTGGCGGGACAATGAGCTCATCAAGGTGGATCTGGTGGATTTCGACTATGACGGTGACGACCTCATGCGCCCCTGGCGCATCCGCAGCGGCGATGGTCGTGTGGATCTGATGTTTGAACCGCTCAACCGTCACCGCGAGAAGCTGAATATCCTGTTATTCGCCAGCAACTTCCACCAGATTTTCGGCCGTTTTACCGGCGTGCTGCGTGACGCGCGCGGCCGCGAAACCCGGGTGGACGGCCTGCATGGTTTTGTCGAGGAACAATACGCGCAATGGTAGAGCCGAAGAAAAAAGCCGCGAAACAACGCAAGAATCCGGATCACCGCAGCCCGGATTCCGGTTCCGGCGCGGATCAGCCCGGACAGCCGAGGCGCCGGCTGAACGACCGGTTCCGGCGGGCGCTGATCTGGGTGATTCAGTACTGGCGGGAACTTTTCAATTTCCGCTTCGACAAGTACATGATCATTCAGGTGATCCCCGGCGTCTACGGACTGGCCCTGACCGGACTCGCCGTGGCGCTGATCTATCTGTCAGTGGAGGCCTTCCTGAATTCGCCCTGGCGCGGACTCTTCTATTTCTTCTTCGCCGCGCCGCTGACCTTTCTGCTGGCCGCGTCCATTCTGCGCGCGCTGCTGGAATTCTATATCGTGATCTTCCGGATCGCCGAAAATGTGGACGAGCTGGTGGGCATGCGTGACACCGTGGACCGGCTGAGCGGCATCAGCAGCACCGTGGACGAACTGTCCAACATGACGCGGAAACTGCCGTTCTGGAAGGCCATGACCAGCCGCAAGCGTACACGCCGTCCCCGGCGCTCGGGAGATCCCGACGACTCCACCCCGGAATCGGACGACTCCCGTTCCTGAACAGCCTGTGCCGGCCCGGATGCTGCACCCGATGCCGATTTGCCGGCACCGGATCGGGCAATCCGGGCGTTTGGACACAGTCTCCGGACTTCAGACGCCGGAGGGTTCGCGCCCGGGCTCCAGCCACCAGCTCCAGGCCCGGCCCAGCCAGGGATCCTGACACTCGCCCGCGCTGGCAAAGCCCATACGGGTCAGCAAATGACTGGAGGCCTCGTCTTCGGGCTCGGTGGTGGTCACCACCGTCATCTGCGGATTGTGATCCCGGGCAATACCCACCAGGGCTTCCACCATGGCCGACCCCAGGCCCTGGCGCTCATAACCGGGAAAGATACCATAAGCGATCTCCACGTGCTCGCGCTCATCCGGCGGGCCGCGGAAACCACAAACCCCCACGGCCACCTCGTCACGCACGGCCAGATAGCCGCACCAGGGGGGATGAAAACCATTGCGCTCGTAGTGCGTCTTGCAGTTCGCAAAGACCTCACCCACCCCGGACAAATCCGTCTCGGACAGATTCTCCTCCGGCTTGCCACCGGCGCCGATTGTCACCAGTCTTATCATTGTGCTTCTTGAGGCTGTACTGCGGGACGGAGTCAGCCTAGCACAATTCCCCGGGATCGCAGAGCCGGAAGCCCCGGATCAGCTTGCGGTGCCGGCCGTATCCCGAAAGCCCGCATCCCAGGCCGATTGCAACACCTCGTTGGCGTAGGGGTTCGCCGCCTCGTGCCAATAGTGTCCGGCCCGGCATCCCTGGCGATAGGCCCGGTCCACGGAATCATGCTCCGACGGCGTTCCCAGGCGCAGATCCTGCCAGCGCCGGCCCAGATCCGAACTGACCATCGTCAGCGCCGGCACCAGAACCAGGCTGATCAGGGTGGCGAACAGAACCCCGAAAGCCAGGGACACAGCCATGGGAATCAGAAAGCGCGCCTGGGCACTGGTTTCCAGCATCAACGGCGTTACACCGGCGAAGGTGGTCAGAGTAGTCAGCATGATGGGCCGGAAACGCCGAACCGCCGCCTCTTCCACTGCTTCCCGGAGCCGATGGCCGGACGCGCGCAGCTGATTGATCCGGTCCAGCAGCACCAGATTGTCGTTCACCACCACACCGCTGACCGCAATGACGCCGACCAGCGACCAGAGCGTAATGCGGTAGTCGAGTGCAAAGTGACCCAGGAAGGCGCCCACCAGACCAAAGGGAATGGCGATCATGACCAGAACCGGCTGACCCCAGGAACCGAACAACACCGTCAGCACGAAAAAGATCGCGGCCAGAGCCAGCAGATAGCTGGTATTGAGGTAATCCAGAAAACGCTGAATGGCCTCGGGCTTGCCCGCCACACCCCAGCTTGCTTCCGGATACTGCTGCATCAGTTCCGCCAGCGGCCCGGCCTCCAGGGCCGCCATGACCTCGCGCGGCGACGTTACCCGTTCGTCGACAAAACCGGTCAGAGTCGCATTGCGGCGCCGGTCATAGTGGCTGATCATGGCCGGCGTGTCCCGGCTGTGCAGTTCCCCCACCGCTTCCAGCATGGTGCGCTCGCCCGAAGGCAGTGTGACCGGCAGCCGCGCCAGATCTTCCAGGGTACGGCTGTCCGAATCCGCCAGGCGCAGCATCACCGGCACTTCCCGGCCGTCGCGATGCAGCCGATCCAGTTCCACACCATGAAAGGCCCGCTGCACCTGCCGTCCCAGACTGTCGGCGTCCAGACCCGCCTGCCGACCCGCGGGCAAGAGTTCAATATCGATCACGGTCCGTTGCGCGTTCAGACTGTTACTGACTTCGTGCACGCCGCGGAAGCGCTGCAGGTGCAACGCCACCTTGCGGCTGATTTCGTCCAGCACCGCCAGGTCCGGATGATAGACATTGACATGAATATCCGGCTTGACGCGCATCAGACTGGCATGGAACTGCACCGACAACGCATCCGCCACGCCACCATGGGTTTCGCGCCAGCGTTGCGCGATGGTGCGCGCACGCATGGGAATTTCTCCTTCCGGCAGCGCCAGACTCACCCGGATCCGGTGACGCGCGACCGGATCACTGGCATTGGACACTTTCTGGCGCACGCCCTGTTCGGCGAACACATGCTGAATGATGGACTCGCCCGTTTCCTTTTCCAGTTGCTCGGCGAGCTCCGAAGCGGAATCCCGCAGCTCGTGCACTTCCGAACGAATGCGATCCACCGCCACGCCCTGCGGGAACACCACTTCCGCCATGACGCGGTCACCTTCCACGCGCGAGAACAGCACCATGGTTAACCAGCCACTGTGCACCAGCGCCAGGCAGAACAGCACCAGCCCGGAGAAAGCGGCGATCAGTACATAACGCCAACGCAGGGCGAAACGCAGCAGGGGCCGGAACCATTGATCCAGCTTGTCTTCCAGCCGGTCATTGATGCGTTGCGAAAAGCGATCCTGACGATCCAGCCAGCGCGAAGGCGTGGGCCGCCGGCTCAGGTGGGCCGGCAGAATCCACAGCGATTCCAGCAGCGATAGCACCAGAATGGCGATCACCACCAGGGGAATCACCTGCATCAGCGCGCCTTCCGGACCCGGCAGGAACAGCATGGGGGCAAAGGCCAGCGCCGTGGTCAGCACGGCGAAGAAAATGGGGCGTGCCACCTCCCGCGCGCCCGCGATACCCGCATCGGTGCCGGCCAACCCCCGGCGCCGAGCCAGATCAATACTCTCGCCCACGATCACGGCATCGTCGACCACGATGCCGAGCACCAGGATGAACGCGAACAGCGAGATGGTATTCAGCGATGCGCCGGCGAGCGGCAGTACGACACAGGCACCGATCATGGCCACCGGAATACCCAGCGCCACCCAGCCGGCCAGGCGCGCGGACAGGAAGACCGCCAGCACCAGGGTGAGCAGGATCAATCCCTGAACGGCGTTGCGCTGCAACAACCCGGACCGTTCACGGAAACGTTGTGCGTCATCCTGCCAGACCCGCAGCTCCGCCCCCGGGGGCAGGGACGCGTCGGCCCGATAGGTCTTCACCGCCTGCGCCACCTCCAGCACGTTCTGACTGCCGACCCGGAATACATCCAGCGCCACCGCCGGCCGGCCGTCGTACCAGGCTTTCATCCCGTCCCGCGAGAAGCCGTCGCGTACGCTGGCCACATCGCCGAGACGCAGAATATCGCCGCGCTCGCCCTGCCGTATCGGCACCTGACCGAACTCGGCCGCGGTGTTGGGTCGTTGGCCGGCCTCCAGCAGGAATTCGCCCCGGTCGCTGCGCAACAGTCCGCCCGCGATCCGGTCCACCCCCCGGCGGGCCGAGCGCGCGATTTCTTCAAAGGTCAGCCCGAAGCGATAGAGATCGGCGCGCTGCACGCCCACCGTCATTTCCCGGTCCGGCAGATTTTCCACATCCACGCTGGAGATCACGTCTTTCGCCAGCAGATCCTCGCGCACGCGATGCGCGAGCCGGTGCAGATCCGCCTCGGACAGTTCGCCGCTGAGGATTAGTCGCGCCACCCGATTGCGCACCACCAGTTCCTTCGCGCGGGGGCGGCTGGCTTCCGCCGGCAGACTATCCACCGATTCCAGACGCGCACGCACCGCTTCCAGTACCTGGCGGGTTTCATGGCCCTCGCGCACATCCACCTGCAGCGAGCAACCGCCCTCGCGCGCCTCGCTTTTCAGCGCCGTGGTGCCCTCTACCCCATGGATGGCGTTTTCCACGGGCGCGCAGACCATGTTTTCCACCGCCCGCGGGGTCGCCTGAGGCCAGGTGACATTGATGCCGATTCGATCCAGGGGTACGTTCGGCAGGGTTTCCTGGCGGGTGTACTGCAGTGCGGCCACACCGGCGGCCAGCAGCATCAGCATGAGCAGATTCGCTACCGCCGGCTTGCGCGCGAACCAGTCAATGCTGCGCAGCATCGGCTTTCCCCACCGTAGGATCCGCTCGCATGCCCACGGCATTGGCCATTGAGCCCAGCGGCTTGATACGCGTACCTTCCAGCAAACGCATGCCGCTCGCCTTGACCACTTCCGCCGGTGCTTCCAGTCCGTCGGTCACATAAAGGTGTTCCTCGTCGCGGTAGAGCACCTCCACGTCGCGGCGCCGCAGCCGCTGGTCCCCGTCCAGCACCCAGACACTGTCATGGCCGGCCATGGCCGAACGCGGCAACACCGCGACCCGCTCCCGTGGTTCTCCGGTCAGCTCGGCCTGCACAAAAACCCCTGGTTCCAGTGCAGGGGCATCCTGCTTCGGCTGGCCCACCCGGACCACGAGGAACACCATCTGATTCGGGTTGAGTCCGCCCTCGCGGCGCAACACCTCGCCCTGCCAGCGGCCCTCGTGGCCGGCAAAGCGGCCGTTCAGTTCAACCTGGATGGACGGCAGGGACGCCTCCGGCTCCAGCGGAAAGCCCAGCAATTCCAGCCAGTCGTCGCGCACCGGCAGGCGGACCTCCAGCTCGCCGGTGCTGTACAGACGCGCGAGTTCCATGCCCGGCTGCACATGCTGCCCGCTCTGCACCGCCACCTCTTTCACACGACCGGTAAACGGCGCCTGGACGGTGGCCTTGTCGAGCCGGCGCTGCGCACGTTCCAGGCCGGCGCGCGCCGCCTCCACCCGGCTCTTCGCTTCCGCCATCTGCGGCTCGAAGCGAGCGAAATCGGACGCGCCGCTGTTGTTTTCCCGCGCCACCTGGGCGTTGGCCCGGGTCTTCGACAGATGCAACTCGGCGGCGCGCAATTTGTTGCGTTGCTGGGCGATATCCAGCCGGAAGGGTTCCTTTTCCAGCTGGATCAGGGTCGTGCCTTCCTCCACAAAACCGCCGTCATCAAAAGCATCCGCCACGGACACCACTCGTCCCCCCACTTCACTGACCAGAGGAATGCGGCGCGTGGACTGAACCAGACCGCGGGAATGCACCGGTATGCGCACCGGGCCGTATTGCACCGACTCCGTGGGCAGGGCCAGCACCCGGGGCTCGCGCGGTTCCCGGGCCGCACCCGGAGAAAACAGATACAACGAGAGCATCAGCGCTGCCATGATCACCGCTACCAGGCCCACACCCCGGCCTTGCGCGCCCAGGCGTACCTTCATGCCGCCCGCTCCTCTTCTTCCAGGGCCAGCAGGTGCCGGCGCCAGTCCCGCAGACACCGCTCCGCCATGGCCTGGTCGGCACCGAGCACCGGGTTCAGCTGCAGGGTCAGCGTCAGCCGGCCGTTCCAGATCAGCGCGCCATTGGACACCGGATGGGCCGGGCTGCCGGGCCCGCAGATACACAGCAGACGGTCCGCCGGCCAGCCGGCGCGGGTCATGTCCTGTTGCCAGTACCCCAGGCAGCTGAATGAGCCCAGATGGGTTCGCCCGGCGGCGAGACGATCGTAGATCCGGTTCACCCCGGTCTGGCCCACCAGCCTGCCGATACGCGCCTGGCGCCAGTTCCACCAGTGCCGTTGTGCGCGCAGGGCCGAGCCGATGTTTTCACGCAGGGCCGCCGGTGTGTCCCGGGCGTCGACCGGCAGATAGAAGCCGCTGGCATGGTTCATTTCGTCGTCGGGGAGCTGAACCGGACCACGGAGATTCACCGGAAAAAACCAGCTGCCCCGCGGTCCGTCGACCAGATGCCGGACCACGGTCTGATGCAGGGTCCAGAACAGAAACACGGCAAGCGAGACGCCATGAGCCCGTGCGTTGTGTTCGATGGCGCGGGTTTCGCTCCGGCTCGCCCAGGTCACGGCCAGGCGCGGTTGATCCCCGGCGCTGTCGCCGGGCAGCGTCCACCGGGGCGAGGGTTCCCGTTCGGGACGATCCCGCAACCGGTGCCGGAGCAGGGACCACCAGCCCGGCGCCCGGCTGTCCCCGGCCCGGGGCAGCGACCCGGGATCCGCCCCGCGCGCGCGGAGCCAGTGCGCCAGAGCCCCGGTGCCGTCAAAGCGCGCATGGGGCCAGCCGGTCCATTCCACCTCGCCGTGCTCGGGATCAATAACACCCAGATGGATGGTGTCGCCGATGCCGTGACGGGCCCGGGCGCGAAACCACATGCCGATGTAGTCGATCGCGGCGCCTTCGTTCATCACAACCTCGCCACATCCACATAGGGAATACGGTTCGTATCGATCCACTCGCGCGGATCGCCGTCATAACTGACCAGAAAATGACGGCTGTGCAGTACGCGCCGGCGGTAGCGTGCCGGCACCCGGCTCAACGGATCCGTATCGAAAAAACCACAGACCAGCGCATCGCAGACATCACTGAAATGATGCACGCAGAAATCGAGCAAAAGGCGCAGCAGATCCGGATCATTGTCGCGTACGGCAATACTGTGGAGCGCGCGATAGGAGAAGAAACCACCGGCCGGCGGCAGACGCATGCCGCCGCGAAACCAGCTCACCGCATTGTACAAATGGCGCAGAAAAGCCAGACCGGGGGCATAGCGCACCACCCGGGTCTGCTTAAACGCTTTCTGATCCCAGATGCCCACCACGCCGGCAATGCCGTCCGCATCTTCCGCCAGGACGAAACTGTCGATGGACAAGTCCCGGTAATACCCTTCGTCATCGTCCAGGCCCTCCAGGTCGTACCACGGGAAAAACTGCTTGGCACCGCCCTCGCGTTGCCAGAACGCACGCAACGCGGACCGGTCGGCTTCTTCCGCGAAACGGATGCGAACCTCGGAGGAAGGTTGATACCGGCCCGAACGCGTATAGATCAGACTCGTCTCGATATGGCCGAAGGGATGATAGGTGGGCAGACCCGCCCGGCCACTGCCAATGGTGTTCACCGACTCCCGGTTCTCGTCGAGAATGACGGTCTGCATCCACTCGCCGTTGTTCAGAATGGTACGCAGGGTACGGAAAAGCCGGTACAACAGCATGCCGCCACGCGCCTGTGGTGCAATGCGCATGTCGTGTGCATAGCGCAGGGGCTGCACCCCACCGTCCACGAACACCCGGCGCCAGCCGATATTGACCACCGCATCGAGTGCGGATCCGTCGCCCCGGTCGGATTCCGCTACCCAGACCTCGGGCGACTCGCAGGACACGCCCGCACCCGCGAAAAAATCCGGCCGGCGCTCGAAGTTAAGCGTGACGGCGCCGGGCTGGGGAGTGCCTTCGATCAGCCCCAGAATCGCCTCGCCGTCCGCCGCGGTGGCCCGACGAATGCGCCCGTTCATGGCGTTTCCACACAGAGCTCGGCGTCCTCGGGCAACGAGGCCAGTCCGGACAGCGCCTCGGGAAGATCATCACCCCAGTACTGCAGCGCTTCCACCTTGATGTTGCCCTCGATCATGCCCCGGTCGCGGCATTGCCGCAGATAGATCTCACGCATGCGGGCATGACAGAGACAGCGCACCGGCGCCAGCTGCTCGAGATCCCGCGCGAGCCGATAGTGAAAATGATGCAGCAGACGGTTTTCCATGGCCCGTCCGGTCGCCTGCAATTGCGGCCGGATGGATTCCGTGCTTTCCTGCTGAACCGGCTCCGTAAGCAACCAGTAGCCCGGCTTGCCGTTGCCCGCGTCCGACAGACCCACGAGCGACACCGGGCGAATCACGTCATTGCAATCGAGCTCATCGAGCACATCCTGAATCAGGGCCACACTGAGCTTCTCGCCCACCATGTCCGTACCATCATTGCGTCCCAGAAAACGCAGCGAGGGCACGGCATCCATGAATCCTTCCACACGGACCAGATCCTTCATGGCATAGCGCAGCAATCCGGAACCGGTACTCAGCAACGGCATGACCTCCTGCCCTGTGCGCAACTGCCAGGGCGCGAGGATACGTCCGTCCTGCACATCCTCGAACTCATAGACATGGCTTTGATAGGCGAGCGCGTAATGCTCGCCGTAGGGAATCGTCACCACGCCTTCCGTGGCCCACAAGCCCTTGCCCTGGAGCTCGGCCTGGGGCAGGTATTGCTGAAGCTTGTGCGCCCAGGGCCGGGACGCGGCCGTGTCCCAGGCGCTGACCAGCGCCAGTTCCGGCCAGAGCTCACGAAAGAACGACGAATGCAAACCACCGTCCCAGTCTTCCAGCAACTCGGCACCGCGCCGTGACCGCGGCGCTTTCAGACCGGCCATGCGCGCCGTGCGCTCGCCCCAGTCGCCACTACGCAGGACATGCGCAAGCTCGTCGCGCCAGCCGGACAACGCTTCCAGCAAACCCAGTCCGAAGGTGGGGCTCCAGACCGACAGGAGCGACAGATCCGAACGCGCCACCAGAAAGGCCAGGCTGGCAAACAGCGAATCATCGGACGAATCGGTTAATGAAACCTGTTGCGGCACGGCCTGGGTCAAGCCCGCCAGCAACCGCTTGCCGGGCGACATGAGTTTCATGTCGTCGTTGACGTCCCCGCTGATCTGCTGACGCAATTCCGTGGGCACCCAGGACATGGACCAGTAATGCCGTCCCCGGCGTAGCCCCGGCCATTGCCGATACAGATCCGCCACCCAGGGACAGATGGCCGCGTCCAGTTCGTCCAGAAAGGCCTGTGAATAGGGAATCCATTTCATGGCGGCGGAAGAGCCACTGGTGGGCTGATAACGTCGTATCGGCGATCGTGTCAGCCTTGCCCCGCCCTCGCGACGCTGTTGCAGGATTTCCGTGCGCCAGCTTTCGTAATCCGTCACCGGCATGCGGCTGGCGAAGTCTTCCCAGCGCCAGTTCGCATCCACGCCCAGCCGCCGGCCGGCGGGTGTATCCGCGACCTGCTGCAACAGCCGGCTCAGTTTGCGACGCTGCACGCCCTCCAGGTCGCCGGCGTCACGCCGGAACCGGCGTTCGCCACCGGCAACCATACGCTTTAACAACCATTGCCCGGCGCTGGGCGAGGCGCTTTTACTCATACCGCACCTCGGCCGGTCCGGCCCGCAGGCGACGCCAGCTCTTGACCAGCAACAACAGCGGAAAACGCACAACGTCCAGATAGCCCACCAGTCCGATGCAGGGCAGTTCAGTGCCGCGCTGCCAGCTGGGGTTGCGTTCCTCGAAAAAGCGGATCTTGGGATGGCGGTTGCGCATTTCGCTGGTAATCGGCGTTACGTCCCCCTTGAGGTGTGTGTAGCCGTCGCCAAAATCCAGCAATTTCCGATCCGGGCAATAAGCGTGGGGAAAGAGAATGCGGCAATAGGCATCCACATAGGGTTCCAGCCAGTCAAAGCGACCATCCACATCCGGATAATAGCGAGTGAAGTTGTTCGCCAGCAGCAAATAGGTCTTGTAGCCCTTGGAAATCAGCAGCCAGAACACCGGCGAAAAGGGCCGCTTGAACTTTTCCTGCAGCATGCGGAAATAGAAGGCCACCTGAAGGGACTTATTACCCCAGTACTCACTCTCGAGGATGGTATCTCCGCTGAACACACCTGTGACGGAGCGACACCCTATGCGCAATTTGGTGCTGTTCAGTGTCGAGAAACCGACAATGCGATTTTCCTTTTCGTCATGTAGCACAAAGAGGCCGGTCTTGCCGCTCATATCCTCGATAAACTGCTCGAGGCTGATGTTGTCGTAGTAACGGGTAAACACGGCGTACATGGCGCGAAGGTCATGAACCGTGATCTTGTGTATGGGTTGATAACGGGCCTTGACCTGATGCCGTTTTTCTCCGGACATGGAAGCCTCCTTACCGGGGCATTTTTATTATTACGCGCTTGACGTGAAGCACTATCCGGTACAGTTGTTATCTGCGCGACAATTCGCGTTTTGCTGTAACGGGAATTGCATTCCCCATTGAGGGATGTGCATTATTCTCCGGAAACCGGAACGGCTTAATGAGTTTGCCGGCCATTTTTTTGTCATTTCCGGTTAAAACTTCAACCGTTTTTCGCAATACCAGTACGAATACAGGGCGTTTTCATTAAAACGAACGTGCAAAAACAACAAGAAAAGCGAAAATCCCATGCAACAAACTGCACCGAAACAAGCGCAGCCGGATGGAGCAGCCCGGGAGATCCCGATTCTCCCTTCCGTTTACGGGCTTTACATGCTTCGTTTTCTACAGAAAAAGGGGATACGACATGAAGCTGTACTGGAAGGATCCAATCTGGAACGTCGTTTCTTTGAGCAACCCGACCAGTATCTGTCCATGCGTCAACTGGAACCCCTGTTGACCCGGATCAGGGAACTCGCGCCGGCACCCAGCACCGCTTTCGAGTTCGGCCAGGAACTGGGACCAGTGTCCCATGGTCTGGTCGGTTTTACGCTGTTTCGGCGGATGAGTTTCCGGGAAATGGTTCGTTGCAGTGTGGAGTACCTGCGTGTCCGCCTGCCACTGATGGATCTCCACATTCAGGACTCGGAAGCGGGCCTTACGCTGACCATCGAGGATCTGTGGCAACTGGATGGGCTTCGGGAATTCGTCACCCAGATCTACATGGGCAGTCTCTGCACCCTGACCCATATGATTACACGCAACACCAGCCTGCAGTTCAGTTTCCCACCGCCGGAAAATCCGGCGATCTATGAACGCCTGGCCGGGTGCCGGGTGGCGTTTTCCGGTGAGGTCAATCAAGCCTTTGTCTCCTTTTCGTCGACGGAACCGGATCCAGTAAAAATCAACACGGACGTGCTCACGTCAGGAAGTACGAACGGAACCATTGATCTGGAGGACGATCGTGAAGTCGTGGTTCAGGTCCGGCATATACTGCTCAAGCATCCCGGCCGCGACGGCACCCTGGAGAAGATGGCCCATCGGCTGGATCTGAGTCCACGCTCATTGCGGCGCAAGCTCGCCAATGCCGGTTTTTCCTTTTCGGAACTCCGCAACGAAGTACGCCAGGAATTCGCCACGCGGTATCTGACCGGAACCAGCATGTCGCTGGAAAAGATCGCCACCCGCCTCGGCTACAGCGACCAGGCCAGCTTCAGCAAGGCCTTCCGCAGCTGGACGGGACGCAATCCGGGCACGGTGCGACGCGAGGCGCGGGATAGATAGGGGCAAGGGGCAAGGGGCAAGGGGCAAGGGGCAAGTATAAAGAATAAAGAACCAGGAATTCGTGAATTTTTGAAGCCATGGACTCTAGTCGCGGCAGGGATGCCGCTCTCACAGTCTCTTGCGCCTTGTTCTTTGTTTCTTGCCCCTTGCGCCTTGCTACTTATAAAAAAAGAGGCCCGAAGGCCTCTTTTTTCGATCC
>CAZHGU010000015.1:0-13118 GCA_964532105.1 uncultured Alcanivorax sp.
CGGGAGCTGGATGAATTAAACGATTCAGTAGCAAGTCGAAAGTAGCAAGAAATAAAGAAGGGCGCCTCCGGCGCCCATCCTTTTTTCTTTCAGCTTTCGGCTTGCGACTTTCGACTCTAATTCCAGTGAGACGGGACGGGCTTCCCCGGCTCGGGCAGCCCCCCGCACTTGCCCGTCCACACCTGATTGGCCCCTTGTGAATAGTCGTTCCCCCCGCTGTGTCGCGACAATGGCCCCGACAAAGGCGTGACCGCATTTTCCAGGCGGTCCGGCACAACGAGGATCAGGGGAAATTATGGCCACCGAGCATTTTGATGTATTGATCGTGGGCGCCGGGCTGTCCGGCATCGGCGCCGCCCGGCACCTGCAGCAGGAGTGCCCGAACAAGTCGTACGCTGTTCTCGAAGGGCGCGACAATCTGGGCGGCACCTGGGATCTGTTCCGCTATCCCGGCATCCGCTCGGACTCGGACATGTTCACCCTGGGCTACAACTTCCGGCCCTGGGAAGGCGAAAAGGCCATCGCCGACGGCGACACCATCTGGCAATACATCCGGAACACAGCCGCCGAGAACAACATTCTCGAAAACATCCGCTACAACCACTGGGTCACGGACGCGGACTGGTCCAGCGCGGAGGCCTGCTGGACGGTCACGGCCAACACCAACTCGGGCAAGCAGGTCCTCACCTGCAACTTCCTGATGATGTGCAGCGGCTACTACCGCTACGAACACGGGTACACCCCTGAATTTCCCGGCCGGGAAAACTTCAAGGGCACCGTGATCCATCCCCAGCACTGGCCCGAGGATTTCGACTACACGGGACAGCGCATTGTGGTGATCGGCAGCGGGGCCACTTCCATGACGCTGATCCCGTCACTCACGGAAAAGGCCGAGCATGTGACCATGCTTCAGCGCTCCCCCACCTATGTGATCGCCATGCCGGAAAAGGACAGCATTGCCGATACGCTGCGCAAGTACCTGCCGGCCCGGCTGGCGTATCTGCTGACGCGCATGAAAAACGTGTCCCTGGCCATGCTCATGTACGAAGTCTCCCGGCGCCGGCCGGCACTGGTCCGCCGGATGATCCGCGCACAGTTGCGCCGCTGGCTGGGCCCCGATTTCGATCTGGATACCCACTTCAAGCCCAGCTACAACCCCTGGGATCAGCGCCTGTGCCTGGTGCCCAATGGCGATCTGTTCAAGGCGCTGCGCAAGGGCACGGCTTCGGTGGTCACCGACCATATCGAGACCTTTACCGAAAACGGTATTCTGCTGCAGTCCGGCCAGGAGCTGGAAGCGGACGCGATCATTACCGCCACCGGGCTGGATGTGGTCACCCTGGGCGATGCCCGCTTCACGGTGGACGGCGAGAAGATGGATCCGGCCGAGCACTACAGCTACAAGGGCATGATGCTCAATGACGTGCCCAACATGGTCCAGGTGATCGGCTACACCAATGCCTCCTGGACCCTCAAGGCGGATCTCACCTGCGAGTACGCCTGTCGGCTGTTGAATCACATGGACAAGCACGGCTATGCCTTCTGCATGCCGCACAAGGAAGAGGAGGACGAAAACGCCGGACCCTTGCTGGATCTCAACGCCGGCTATGTGCTGCGGGCGCTGGACAAGCTGCCCAAGCAGGGCGAGAAGGCCCCCTGGCGGGTCTATCAGAACTATCTGCTGGATCTGGTCAAGATGCGCTTCTCGCCCATCACGGACGACACCATGCGGTTCTACCGGCCCGGCGATATCGAAAGCGTCGAGCACAAACTGGCCAGTTAATCGACAGGTACGCGAAACGGGAAGCGGGGTTTGCCCGCTTTCCGTTTTCGCGTAACGGCTTCCCCGAAACTGGCAGCAGCCGGAAGTTGATCAGAACACGCCCTGCTCGATCATGGCGTTCGCCACCCGCCGGAAGCCGGCAATATTGGCACCCAGCACCAGATTGCCCGGCTCGCCGAACTCCTTCGAGGCGTCGCAGGCACGCTGGTGAATATCGCGCATGATGAGCCGCAGCCGATCATCCACCTTCTCCGCCGGCCAGCTGGCCATGGCCGCATTCTGCTGCATTTCCAGCTGACTGACGGCCACGCCGCCGGCATTGGCCGCCTTGCCCGGCCCATACAGCACGTCGGCTTTCAGGAATTCGGAGACGGCCTCCCGGGTACAGGGCATGTTCGCCCCTTCGGCAACCGCCAGGACGCCATTCGCGATCAGGGTCCGGGCATCGTCGCGGCCCAGTTCGTTCTGGGTGGCACAGGGGAAAGCCACATCCCCCGCACGGGCCCAGACCGGGGAACGCCCCTGCTCATAGTCTTGCACCGGAATGAAGACCGCATCACCGTGGGTGTCCAGATAGGTATCCAGCCGCTCCCGGCGCTGCTCCTTGATGGCTTTCAGCAGGGGCACGTCCAGGCCCTGTTCGTGAATCAGGGTGCCGGTGGAATCCGAACAGGTAATGGGCCGGGCACCCAGCTCCACCAGCTTTTCCAGGGTGTACAGCGCCACATTGCCCGCGCCCGAGACCAGGCAGGTCTTGCCGGCAAAGGATTCGTCCCGCTCGGCGAGCATTTTTTCCGCGAAGTAGACGCAACCGTAGCCGGTGGCTTCCGGACGCATGAGCGAGCCGCCCCAGGCGAAGGACTTGCCCGTAATGGCACCGTCGAAGCGTCCGCTCAGGCGCCGGTACTGGCCGTACAGAAAGCCGATTTCCCGCGCGCCCACGCCGATATCGCCGGCCGGGACATCCGTGGTGGGGCCGATATGGTCATAGAGCGCGGTCATGAAGGCCTGACAGAAGCGCATGATCTCGGAGCGGGAATGCCCCTTGGGGTCGAAATCCGAACCGCCCTTGCCGCCGCCCAGCGGCAGCCCGGTAAGGGCATTCTTGAAGATCTGCTCGAATCCCAGGAACTTGATGACGCCGGCATTCACGGTCGGATGAAACCGCAACCCGCCCTTGTAAGGGCCCAGCGCCGAGTTGAATTGCACCCGGTAGCCCTTGTTCACGCGCACCCGGCCCTGATCGTCCTGCCACGCTACCCGGAAAATGATCTGCCGTTCCGGTTCCAGCAGTCGCTCGATGATGCCCTCTTGCAGATAACGCGGATCCGCCTCGAACAAGGGGGTCAGGGAAGTCAGCACTTCCTCGACCGCCTGATAGAACTCTTCCTGGCCGGGGCTGCTGCGACGCACGCGGGCCAGGTACTCGTTGACATCCAGCATACAGATCACGCTCTAGCACGACTTCCCCGCCGACAAGGGAATACGCTTGCGAACAAACAGCATGGATCGGCCTATTCCAAGGTACAGCCTTCAACCGCAGCGCAAAAGGAAAACACGCGGGACCACAGTAGCCCTTGTCATCCGCTAGACTGATCCCCCTATCAACCGGCAGGAGTTTTGATTATGGGTATCTGGGTTGCTCTGCATGTGCTCGCGGCCGTGATCTGGGTGGGCGGCATGTTTTTCGCCTGGCAGTGCATGCGCCCGGCGGTGGGCGAGGCAGTGGCGCCGGAACAACGGCCGGCCTTGTGGTACCCCACTCTGACCCGCTTTTTCCGCTGGGTCTGGGCGGCCGTGGTGATCCTGCCCCTGTCCGGCTACATGATGGTCTTCCGGCATCTGGGCGGCATGGGTCAGGCGGGCTGGCATGTGCATGTCATGCAGGCGCTGGGGATCGTGATGATCCTGCTGTTTCTGCATGTGTTTTTCGCGCCCTATCGGCGCCTGGGCCGGACCCTGGAAAACGGCGACACGGAGGACGGTCTGCTCCAGATCGGCCGGATCCGTCGTTTCGTGGGCATCAATCTGGTGCTGGGACTGGTCGTGGTGGTGATCGGCGCGGGCGGGCGCTATCTCTAGCAGGTCGTTCACCTTGTCAAAAGGCAGATTGCAAAAGGGAAAACCCCGGGACATCCCCGGGGTTAGTCATGCTGCGGGCTACAGGCATCAGGAAATGCTTCCCCGATGCCCGCTGACAGAATGCCTTATTGCCCCGGCATGCCCGGGCCCTGCTGCGGGCCGCCGGCGCCCGGAGCGGGCGCACCACCCTGTTGTTGTCCGTCGGCATCGCCCTCGAGATTTTCCTCGTTGATCTCCACATCGCCCTCGGCGCGCAACCAGGCAATCAGGGATTGCAGGCTCTGACGTCCCTCTTGCTGTCCCAGTCGTGCCAGAGCCTGGCGCTGCTGCTGGTCACTCAGACCGGATGGATCACCGTCGGTCACATCCGTGACCGTCAGCACGGCCAGGCCGCCGTCCGCCAGGCGCACCAGTTGGGGCCCGGATACACCATCGCCCGGCCGGGGCATGGAGAAGGCCTCGTTGACCAGCTTGGTATCCGGCTGACGCGCACCGCGCTGAACGTCTTCGGCCGTACGCGGTTCCAGGTCCAGCTCCGAGGCGATTTCGTCCAGTGAGCGCCCGGCTTCCACCGCCTGACGGACCGTTTCCGCGCGCTGATCCAGTTCGCTCCGGGCCCGCTCGCGCTTGATCTGCTGCCGGATCTGATCCGCCACCTCGTCCAGAGGCCGGGGCTGTTCCGGCTTGCGGTCGGCAATGCGAATCACCACATGGCGATTGTCATCGAGCTCCAGCAGTTCACTGTTCTGCCCGTCGTCGAGTACGTCCGACGTCTGCATGGCCTCGCGCACCGCCTTATTGGTGGCGATGCCGGTGGGATTGTCCAGCGTAAACCAGTCCGTGGTCCGGATATCCAGCTCCAGTTTTTCGGCCGGAGTGCGCAGATCCGTATGCTCATAGGCGAGTTGATCCAGCCGAGAGGCCTGCTCGGAAATGAGCGACCGGATCTCGCCCTGGCGCAGCGACTGCGCGATTTCATCACGTTTTTCCTCGAAACCCGGCGCCTCGCCGCCGCCCTGATCGCCTTCCTCGCGCTTGACCAGGTGCACGCCACTGTCGGTTACCACCGGCTCGGACACCTCGCCCGCCTGGAGGCTGAAGAGCGCCTCCGCCATGCTCTCGGGCAGATCACCCCGGCGTACCCGGCCCAGATCGCCCCCCCCATCGGCGGTGGCGGCATCCTCGGAGTTGCGGCGCGCCGCTTCCGCGAAGGACGTGCCTTCGCCGATGCGTTCACGCAGTTCCATCGCGCGGGCCATGGCTTCTTCCTCACTGCGCTGATCGCCGGTCTTGAGCAGGATATGCGCCGCCTGACGACCACTGGCGCTGCCCGGCTGGAGGCTGCCGGTCTGTTTGCGCGCTTCGTATTCGCGGCGGATGTCTTCTTCGCTGATGTCCACCTGGTCCTCGAAGTGTTCCGGGCTCAGCTCCACCCAGGCCAGCTGAAAACGCGGAGCCTGCATGAACTCGTCCCGGTTGCTTTCGTAGTACTCGCGCACGGTGGCGTCATCCACCGCATAACCGTCCACCAGGACATCGGGACGGCTGACGAGATAGCGCAAGTCCCGCGTCTGTTCGCCCAGGCGGCGCTGGGTGGCCAGCTCGCCCGGCAAGGCGAAAGCCGTGTCCTGAAAACCGGAACGCACCTGGTTGCCCGTGATGTCGCGGCGGAGATTGTCCATGTATCCGGAGGGGCTCATTCCGGCGTTGCGCACCATGCGTTCAAAGCGTTCGCGCGAGAATTCGCCCTGTTCATTCTGAAAAGCCTGCGAACTGCGGATGCGTTGCGCGGTTTGTTCATCGGCGACAGCCATGCCGGCCTCTTGCGCATAGCTGTAAATCAACTGATTGTTGATCAGCCCCTGCAAGACCATGGACGGATTGATGAACTGTTCCAGCATGCTGGAATCCAGCTCGGGGCGTTGTTCGCTTACGCGCTGACGATACTGCCGTACACGCGAGTCCAGGGTGCGTTTGTTGATGGGCGTGCCGTTAACCTCGGCCACAGCGTTTTCCTGCTGGCCGCCGGTGAAATAGCCGTAAAAGGCCGATATCACAAAAGGCAGGATAATCGCCACCAACAACACCTTGCCCATGGGGCCGTGAACAAAGCGCCGGAATTCCTGCATGCTGGTCTCCACTCACGAGTCGAAATCAAAAAATCCGGTACCGATACCGTTCGAAAAGGATCACCCCGGAAAACAAAAAGCGCATCCCGACGGATACGCTTTCCCGAATAGCGGGGATACGGATCAGCCCGAGCCGGGCCTGTCCGCATCACCCGAAAATGCCGCCTGGGCACAACGCAATCAGTTGACAGCGTCCTTCAGTGCCTTGCCGGCCTTGAAGCCCGGCGTTTTGGCGGCGGCGATCTTGATGGGTTCGCCCGTTTGCGGATTACGCCCGGTACGCGCGGCGCGCTCTTTCACGGAGAAGGTACCAAAACCGACCAGCGAAACCGTATCGCCCTTTTTCAGTGCGCCGGTGATCGAATCCAGAGTGGCATCCAGCGCCCGGCCGGCGTCCGCCTTGGAAATATCGGCCTCGGCCGCGATCGCATCAATGAGTTCCGATTTATTCACAAATATCCCCTTTTGTTTTCCCGATGTTGTATGACACGCCCGTCACTACCGTAAGGAAGCAATCTTTATACCAACGGGTCCTGAACCCGTCAAGAAAGTTTCCCCGGCCCGTGAGGGTTGCAGTATGACGACCCGTTCCATGCCTAGTTCGCCATCGGACGGGCCCCAAGTCAATGGGTGCTGACGCGATCTTCGTCACTTTTTCGCGCGTCGTCCGCTTTGATTTCGTCCTGCTCCACTTCCTCGTCGCTGAGCGGCGTGGGCATGTGTCGCAGGGCGATCTCCAGCACCTCATCAATCCATTTGACCGGACGAATGTCCAGAGATTCCGTAATATTGTCCGGTATCTCCTTGAGATCCCGCTCATTGTCGTGCGGGATCAACACCGTCTTGATGCCGCCACGGTGCGCGGCCAGCAGTTTTTCCTTCAGACCACCGATGCTGAGCACCTGACCCCGCAGGGTGATTTCGCCCGTCATGGCCACATCGGCGCGCACCGGAATACCCGTGAGAATGGACACCAGGGCCGTGGCCATGGCCACCCCCGCGCTGGGACCATCCTTGGGCGTGGCGCCCTCGGGCACGTGGATATGGAAGTCGCTGTGCTCGAGTTGCTGGCGCCGGATGCCCAGGGTCTGTGCACGGCTCTTGACCACGGTGTTCGCCGCCTGGATGGACTCCTGCATCACATCGCCCAGCGAGCCGGTCATGGTGACCCGGCCCTTGCCGGGTGTGGTCACACCCTCGATGGACAGCAGCTCGCCGCCCACCTGCGTCCACGCGAGGCCCGTGACCTGCCCGATCTGGTCCTCTTCCTCGGCGCGGCCGAAGTCGTAGCGGCGCACGCCCAGATAATGCTCCAGCGCGCTTTCGTTCACGCTCACGGTTTCGCGGGTGTTGGCCACCTGGTGTTCCTTGACCACCTTGCGGCACATCTTGGCGATCTCGCGCTCGAGATTCCGGACACCGGCCTCGCGCGTGTAGTGGCGGATGATGTAACGCAGGCTGTCGTCGTCAACCTCCAGCTCGCCCTTTTTCAGACCGGTCGCCTTCATCTGCTTGGGCAGCAGATACTGTTTGGCAATGTTGACCTTTTCATCCTCGGTGTAGCCCGGCAGCCGGATCACTTCCATCCGGTCAAGCAGGGCATCGGGGATGTTCATGGTGTTGGAGGTGCAGATGAACAGCGTCTGGGACAGATCGAAATCCGTCTCCAGGTAATGGTCATGGAACTTGTCGTTCTGTTCCGGATCCAGCACTTCCAGCAGCGCCGAGGCGGGATCGCCGCGCATGTCCATGCCCATCTTGTCCACTTCGTCCAGCAAGAACAGCGGGTTACGCACCTCCACCTTGCTGAGGTTCTGGATCACCTTGCCCGGCAGCGCGCCGATATAGGTGCGCCGGTGACCGCGGATCTCCGCCTCGTCGCGCACGCCGCCCAGCGCCATGCGCGCGAACTTGCGGTTGGTCGCCCGCGCCACGGACTGCCCCAGCGAGGTCTTGCCCACACCGGGCGGGCCCACCAGGCACAGAATGGGGCCCTTCACCTTGCCCACACGGGCCTGCACGGCCAGGAATTCCAGAATCCGGGCCTTGACCTCTTCCAGGCCGTAATGGTCCTCGTCCAGCACTCGTTCGGCGCGTTCCAGATCGTTACGCAGCCGGCTGCGTTTTTTCCAGGGGACGCTGACCATCCAGTCCAGATAGCTGCGCACGACCGTGGCCTCGGCCGACATGGGCGACATCATGCGCAGCTTGTTCAGCTCGTTCTTGCACTTGTCCAGCGCTTCCTGCGGCATGCCGGACTCGTCGATCTTCTTCTCCAGATCGTCCAGGTCGTTGCCGCCGTCCTCGAGATCGCCCAGCTCCTTCTGAATGGCCTTCATCTGCTCATTCAGATAATACTCGCGCTGGCTCTTTTCCATCTGCTTCTTGACGCGCCCGCGGATGCGCTTTTCCACCTTGAGGATATCGATCTCGGATTCCATCAGGGCGATGAGATGCTCGACGCGCTCGCGCACATCGGCCATCTCCAGCACTTCCTGCTTCTCCTCCAGCTTGAGCTGCAGATGCGCGGCCACGGTATCCGCCAGCCGGCCCAGCTCCTCGATGGACGACACCGAATTGAGAATCTCGGGCGCGACCTTCTTGGACAGCTTGACGTATTCCTCGAACTGGTTGTGCAGCGATTTCGCCAGCGCGTCCGCCTCGCTGGCCTCGGGCAGGCGCTCGTCCAGCTCGCGCGCATCGGCGACCATGCATTCGTCGGTCAGCTCGGTGCGCGCCACATGACCGCGATGGCCACCCTCGACCAGTACCTTCACGGTGCCGTCGGGCAGCTTGAGCATTTGCAGGATGGTGGACACCGTGCCTACCGGATGCAGATCCTCCGCGCCGGGATCATCGTCGGAGGCATTGCGCTGGGCGACCAGCAGGATCTGCTTGTCGGCCGCCATGGCCACTTCCAGCGCGCGAATGGATTTCTCCCGCCCCACGAAGAGCGGAATCACCATGTGCGGATAGACCACTACGTCACGCAGTGGCAAAAGGGGGATATTTTTCAACACATCGACCTCGTTGCGGAACAGGGCCGGATCGAGGCCGATGCCTCAATCCGGGGCCACTCTGGAGGACTGCTCGCTGTTTTCGTAAATCAGCAGAGGTTCGGATTCGCCCCGAACGGTGGCCGCGTCAATGACCACCTTCACCACGCCTTCCATGGACGGCACTCTATACATGGTCTCGAGCAGCACATTTTCAAGGATGGAACGCAGTCCCCGGGCACCGGAATTGCGCTCCATGGCCTTGTGCGCCACCGCACGCAGGGCGTCGTCGCGGAAATCCAGTTCCACATCTTCCATCTCGAAGAGCCGCGAATACTGTTTGGTCAGCGCGTTGCGCGGCTCGGTCAGGATCTGGACCAGGGCATCCTCGGTGAGCTCTTCCAGGGTGGCGATCACCGGCAGACGGCCCACGAATTCCGGAATCAGGCCGTACTTGACCATGTCTTCCGGTTCCACGGAAGCCAGCACCTCGCCGGTGCTGCGCTCGTTGTCCTTGCTCTTCACCTCGGCGGAGAAGCCGATACCGCCCTTTTCCGAGCGGTCCCGGATGACCTTTTCCAAGCCCGAGAAGGCGCCACCACAGATAAACAGCATGTTGGTGGTGTCCACCTGCAGGAACTCCTGCTGCGGGTGCTTGCGCCCGCCCTGGGGCGGCACGGAGGCCGTGGTGCCCTCGATGAGTTTCAACAGGGCCTGCTGCACGCCCTCACCGGAGACATCCCGGGTGATCGAGGGGTTGTCCGCCTTGCGCGAGACCTTGTCGATCTCGTCGATGTAGACAATGCCCATCTGGGCCTGCTCCACGTCGTAATCGCACTTCTGGAGCAGCTTCTGGATGATGTTCTCCACGTCCTCGCCCACATAGCCCGCTTCGGTGAGCGTGGTAGCGTCGGCGATGGTGAAGGGCACATTGAGCATGCGCGCCAGGGTCTCGGCGAGCAGGGTCTTGCCGCTGCCCGTGGGCCCGATCATGAGGATGTTGCTCTTGCCCAGCTCGACGTCGTCGCGGTCCTTGCTGCCTTCGCGACGCAGCCGCTTGTAATGGTTGTAGACCGCCACCGAGAGCACCCGCTTGGCGCGCTCCTGACCGATAACATACTCATCCAGCGTGTGGTTGATCTCGTCCGGCGTGGGCAGACTCTCCTGGGGGCTCTGCTGCGCCTCTTCCTGAACCTCTTCGCGGATGATGTCGTTGCACAGGTCCACGCATTCATCACAGATGAACACGGACGGACCCGCGATCAGCTTGCGGACCTCGTGCTGACTCTTGCCGCAGAAGGAGCAATACAGCAGCTTGCCGTCATCACCCTTGCCGCCGGATTGGTCGGTCATCGGAACGCCTCATTACAGGACTGTTTGGTATCAAGATGCCGGGAAGAAGGCCGTTTTTCAAGACCTCCCGTCCCGCTGTCGCCGCCTCTGGCACGGTTTGTACACAGTACAACACCACTGGGAAACAGTGCGTGAAACCGCTGTGAAACAGGCACTTAGACGGTACGGTTGCGGATCACTTCGTCGACCAGGCCGTATTCGCGCGCTTCTTCGGCGTCCAGGAAATTGTCCCGATCGGTGTCCTGTTCCACCTTCTCGAACGGCTGGCCCGTGTGCTCGGAAAGCAGGGTGTTGAGCTGCTTCTTGATCTTGAGGATTTCCTGGGCGTGGATCTCGATATCCGAGGCCTGGCCCTGGAAACCACCCAGCGGCTGGTGAATCATCATGCGCGAGTGCGGCAGCGCGAAGCGCTTGCCCTGCGCGCCCGCGGCCAGCAGGAAGGCGCCCATGCTCGCCGCCTGGCCCACGCACATGGTGGACACGTCCGGCTTGACGAACTGCATGGTGTCGTAGACGGACATGCCCGACGTAACCGAGCCGCCCGGGCTGTTGATATAGAGGTTGATGTCCTTGTCCGGGTTCTCGGACTCCAGGAAGAGCAATTGAGCCACAATCAGATTGGCCATCTGGTCTTCCATCTGACCCACCATGAAAATCACCCGTTCCTTGAGCAGGCGCGAATAGATATCGAAGGAGCGCTCGCCGCGCGAGGTCTGCTCAATCACCACCGGAACCAGGCCGAGATTGCGGGGATTGTTCATCAGCTCCTGCATCTCCGGGGTGGGATTGTTCATGGCGCTGGGATTAATCATCTGGGACTTCCTTCGTTCATCTACGGAATGGATGCCGCCATCTTAGGGGCAACGACGAACCCCGTCCATAAGGGCCATGGGCGGACCCGGCAGGCCCGCGCCGCACTGGTGCCGCGCGGGCCTGCCGGCGCAGGCGCGCTCCCGGGATCGGAGGGAAGGAAAGCCGGGCGTTACCCGCCCTGCTGCTGCCGGGGCGCGACCGCTTCCTGGTAGGACATTTCCTTTTCGTTCACCCGGGCCTGATCCTTGACCTGCTCCACCAGTTGCTCTTCCAGCACGGCGCCCTCCACCTGCTGCAGCTGTTCCTGGTTGCTGTAGACGTAGTTTACCACTTCCTGCGGCTGCTCGTACTGGCTGGCCAGCTCCTCGACGTATTCACGCACGCGCTCGGGATCGGCCTTGAGCTCGTACTGATCCATGACGCCGCGCATGATCAGCCCCAGGCGCACGCTGCGCTCGGCCTGATCGCGGAAGAGTTCGTCCGGGAGCATGCTGGAGTCGAACTGCTGGCCGCCGCCGAACTGCTGCACCATCTGGTTGCGCAGCCGGTCCACTTCCTGCTGGATGAGCGCGTCGGGCACATCCAGATCATGGATGCGGATGAGCTCGTCCATGACCTGTTCCTTTTCCTTCTCGCGAATCTGCTTGCGCAGCTCGCGCTCCATGTTCCGGCGTACCTCGGCGCGAAATTCGTCCATGTCACCGGTTTCCACGCCGAACGCCCGCATGAATTCGGCGTCCACCTCGGGCAGCGCCTGACGCTCCACCTGATGGACCTTGACCCGGAACACCGCCGGCTGGCCGGCCAGATCCGGCTCGTTGTATTCGTCCGGGAAGGTGACTTCGACGTCCTTCTCGTCTCCGGCGCTCAGCCCCACCAGGGCTTCCTCGAAGCCGGGAATCATCTGGCCGGAACCCAGTTCCAGACTCTGGCCCTGGGCGGAACCGCCCTCGAAGGCCTCGCCGTTGACGGTGCCCTCGTAGTCAATATTGACCCGGTCTTCCATCTGCGCCGAGCCGTCCACCACCTGCCACTCGGCGCGCTGCTTCTGCAGCGTCTCGATCATCTCGTCGATGTCCGCCTCGGTTACCTCGGATACCGGGCGCTCCACCTCGATCTGCGAGAAATCCGCCAGCTCCACCTCGGGATAGACTTCGAAGGTGGCGGTAAATTCCAGATCCTCGCCGGGCTCGTTTTTCGTGGTCTCGAACTGGGGCATGCCCGCCGGCTGGAGTTCTTCCTGCTCCATGGCCTTGATGAAGTGATCGCGCATGACCTCGCCCATGACTTCCTGGCGCACAGACGCACCGTAGCGGCGCTTGACCTCCTGCATGGGCACCTTGCCGGGGCGAAAGCCGTCCAGGCGCAGGTTCTTCTGAGCCTCCTTCAAGCGCCCTTCCACGGCGCTTTCCACTTCCTGAGCCGGCACGCCTACCGTGACCCGGCGTTCCAGCCCCGAAGTTGTCTCGACAGAAACCTGCATAACACCCTCATTTGAAAGACGTTTTTCCTGCCGGCACCCCTGGCGCGCGCCGGCTCCCGCGAAGGCGAGCGATTATAACCAAACCGGAGCGCACTGCCTATGCGCGCCCCGCCATCGCTACTATAAAAAACCCCGGGAAATCCGGGGTTTATCAACAGCCTGTTAAAGACTGGGGTGGCTGATGGGACTCGAACCCACGACCACTGGAGCCACAATCCAGGGCTCTACCGACTGAGCTACAGCCACCACGGAACTTGTCGGTCCCGCCGGCGCTCCCGATTGGTACGCCTGGCAGGACTTGAACCTGCAACCTACGGCTTAGAAGGCCGTTGCTCTATCCGGTTGAGCTACAGGCGCATTGATCTGTACCGCTCGACGGTCCGGCTTCGCCCGTGCTCGGGGGAGCACCGGATTGGTCGGGGTGGAGGGATTTGAACCCCCGACATCCTGCTCCCAAAGCAGGTGCGCTACCAGACTGC
>CAZHGU010000016.1:0-8658 GCA_964532105.1 uncultured Alcanivorax sp.
TGTCCTGCTTGTCCAGGTATTCCTTGCGCTCGGACTGCGTCTGGTATTCGTCGATGGCCGCCAGGTTGATCTGGCCCAGCCGGCTGATGCGCTGACGGATCTGGTCCAGCTCCGTGCTCCACTCGCTCTCGTCGGCTTCTTCCGGGAGATGTTTCAGCAGGGTATCCAGATCGAATTCCTGTTCGCCCAGCTGTTCCTGCAGGGTCGAACGTCGCACCTTGAGTTCCTGCCACTCCAGACGCTTGCTGTCGAGCTGCTGACGCACCTCGGCGGCTTCCTTTTCGTGCTTCTGGCGGCGCTGTTCCAGTTCGCGCACCTGATGTTCGACGTCTTCCAGCTCGCGGCGAACTTCCATGAGCCGGTTCTCGGCCTGTAGCCGGGCCTCGAGCTTTTCGTCCAGCTGCCCCTGAAGTTCGGCACCCGGATCACCGGCTTCTTCCAGCTGCCCTTCCAGCAGGTTCTTGCGTTCGCTGAGCGCGGCCACCTGGGCGTCCAGACGCTCCAGACCCTGCCGCAGGGAATCCGCCTGGGTGCGGGTCTGCTGCACCTCCATGGCCAGCTGGTGGCGCCGGTCGCGGTCCTGGCGCGCCTGCTCGCGGGCCTGGTCCAGCTGCTCGCGGTGCTCGTCGCGCCGGGCGAGCAGGGCCTCGCGTTTCTCGTTGTCCTGCTCCATGGCGTCCAGTGCCTCACTGAGCACGCTCCGGGCCTGACGCAGCTGTTCCTGTTCGTCTTCGCGCTGGCGGCGGCAGTCGTCCAGCTCGCTGCCCAGGCGCTCGCGGCGCTGGGTAATCTGCTCCAGCCGTACCTGACGCGCGCTCACCTGCGCATTCACTACGCCCAGTTCGCGGTGCAGACGGCTGGCGCGCTGCTGGGTTTCTTCGCGTTCGTCCTCCAGTTCCTGCAGGCGCTGACGCCCCTCTTCCAGCTGTCGGCGCAGGTTTTCCACCTTTTCCTCGCCGGCGGCGATGGTCTCGTCCAGTTCTTCCAGCTGCTGGCGGCGTTCCAGAATGCCCGCCTCGGAGTCGTCCAGCCGGCGACAGCGCAACCAGTCCGGGCCTACCCAGATGCCATCCCGGGTGACCACGGACTCACCCGGGTTCAGCTGTTCGCGCAGCGCCAGGGCTTCACCCAGGGTATTGGTGGCATAGATGCCCGCCATCAGGCCGGCGGGAGCACCATCCACATGACGTGCCAGGGGTTCACCTCTTTCGCCGCTCCAGCCGTCCGCGCGCGCCGCCAGCAGGCAAACGTCACCGTGTTCCAGATCCGTGAGCCAGTGCTCGACGGAATCCAGGCCGTTCACACAGATGCCCTGCAGGGCCGTGCCCAGCACGGCTTCCACGGCGCGTTCCCAGCCGGCCGCCACCTGCAGCCGATCCGCCAACCGGGGCTGTTCGTTCAGTCCATGGCGCTCCAGCCATTCGCTGACGGCGCCATCGTCGCCCATGGCCGCCTTCTGCATGGCCTCCAGCGACGTATGCCGGTCGCGCGCCTGCTGGAGTTCACTGCGCGCGGCGTCCAGTGCCTCGCCGGTTTCGCTGTTGGTCCGGCGCTGCGTGTCCATTTGCTCCTGCAGCCCGGCGCTGTGGTTTTCCACTTCCTCGAGCTGGTCCCGGTATTCCTGCTGGCTCTGCTCCAGCTCGCGCATTTCCTCGGCCAGGGGTCCGGAATCCAGCGAGGCCTGTTCCTGTTCCAGGCGCTGGATCCGGTCGTCCAGGCGTTCGATGGACTGTTCCAGATGCTGAATGCGCGACTGTTCCACCTCCGCCTGCCGGCGTGATTCCGAGGACTGGTTCTGGAAGTCGTCCCATTCCTGCTGCCACTGCTGCATGGCCTCTTCCGCCGAGGCCAGGGTTTCCGCGGACTGCTCCTCGCGCTGCTGCGCTTCTTCCAGCTGTGGCTCGAGTTCCCGGAGCTTGCGGTCCAGCTCATTGATCTGGTCGCCGTCCTTGCGCAGGTGCTCGCTGGTCTCGCGCCAGTTTTCCTCCACCTGGGCCAGTTCCTCGGACAGCTGCTGTTTGCGTTCGCGCTGGTGCTGAATGGTCTGCTCCAGGCGCGCCACTTCCGAGCCCAGTTCATAGAACTGCTGCTGGACCTGGTTGAAGCGTTCCTGCACCTCGTTGTGGCTCTCGCGCAGGCGTTCCAGCTCCGCGTCCACCTGATGCTGATCGGCGGTACGCGCCTCGGCCTGAACCTCGAGTTCGCCGATGGTTTCCTCGAACTGCGCCGCCCGGGCGTTGAGATCACGCCAGCGCAGCGCGGTCAGTTCCGCCTGCTTCTGACGCTCTTCTTCCTTGTAGCGCTTGTACTTCTCGGCGGCCGAGGCCTGGCGGGACAGGCGCTCGAGCTGGCGGTCGAGCTCCTCGCGGATATCGTTGAGTCGGTCCAGATTCTCGCGAGTGCGCCGGATGCGGTTTTCGGTTTCCCGGCGGCGCTCCTTGTAACGCGAAATGCCGGCCGCTTCCTCCACATAGACGCGCAGTTCCTCGGGCTTGGCCTCGATCAGCCGCGAGATCATGCCCTGCTCGATAATGGCGTAGCTGCGCGAGCCCAGGCCCGTGCCCAGAAAGATATCGGTGATGTCGCGGCGCCGGCACTTGGTGCCGTTGAGGAAGTAGTTGGACTGGCCGTCGCGGGTTACCTGGCGCTTGACCGAGATTTCCGAGTAGCGGCCGTATTCTCCGCCCAGCTTGCCCTCGGAGTTGTCGAAGACCAGTTCGATGGAGGCCTGGGCCACCGGCTTGCGGGCGTTGGAGCCGTTGAAGATGACGTCGGCCATGGACTCGCCGCGCAGATACTTGGCGGAGGACTCGCCCATGACCCAGCGCACGGCATCGATGATATTGGACTTGCCGCAGCCGTTGGGCCCGACAATGGCCGTCATGTTGTTGGGAAACTGCGCCGTGGTGGGGTCCACGAAGGACTTGAAGCCGGCCAGCTTGACACTTTTCAGACGCATAGGCGATTACGCAACACTGTCGGGCCGTTGGAAAATTCACCGTGGATGAAGGACATCAGCCCTTCGGCGACCATCGAATACCGTGCCGCAACCCGGTTTCCGGGGCGGAAACAGGATCCCGGCGAAAAGCGCTCAGTGTATACAAATTTTGCCGCTGGCACTAACGCCGATCGGGTATTTTGCACGGACCCGGCGGGGCTTGCCATCGCCCGGCCGCCACGGCAGGCTTGGGCCTCGTTTCTGCCGAGGGGCGCATTCCGCCATGGGAGCCATCCGTGACGCCGTACAGTACCTGATTCGCGCCACAGAGCTGGCGCGCAGCCGCGCGCTGCGGCCCTGGGTGATCATGCCCCTGGTGTTCAATGTGGTGCTCTTCGGGGTGCTCTATACTCTGGCCGGCCAGTGGATCAGCGGCTGGATCGCGTCAGCCGCAGCCGGCCTGGAAGCGGGCTGGGCCTGGCTGAACACCGTCATCGAGGCGCTGGTGGCCGCCGCGCAGATTCTGGTCTGGGTGCTTCTGCTGGCCGTGTTCGCCAGCACCTTCACCATGGGCGTACAACTGATCGCCGCGCCCTTCATGGGCTTTCTGGCCGAAAAAGTGGATATCCAGATCACGGGCGTGCCCATGCCCGACGAGAGCCTGCTCGCCATGACGGTGCGCATGTTTCGCCGGGAACTACGCAAGACCTGGTACTGGCTCTGGCGGGCGCTGTTGTTGCTGCTGGGCGTGGGCATTCTCTCGCTCATTCCCGGCGTCAATGTGCTGGCGCCGGTGATCTGGTTTGCCTGGTCAGGCTGGATGATGGCCATGCAGTATCTGGATTTCAGCGCGGATAACCGACAGGTGTCCTTCCCCGGCATGCTTGCGGAAATGCAGCGCCGGCGCTGGCTGGTGCTTGCTTTCGGTTGCCTGGTGCTGGCGCTGACCATGCTGCCGCTGGTGAATCTGCTGATCATGCCCGTGGCCGTAATCGCCGGTACGCTGATCCGTACTGAACAACTCGCCCCGGAGTCCTGAACTCAGCTCTTCGACTGACGCCCCTTGCCCCAGGCCGCCTCGATCTGGCGCGCGCGCATGATGGAGTCCTGCACCAGCGAGGACTGGTGCTCGGCGAATTCGCGGATGATCTCCAGCGCCGAGCGCACGTCGCGCTGGAAGATGGTTTCCACAATGGCCTTGAAGAAGGACAGGCTCTCCTTCATCTCGTTGTCGTCCAGATGCAGCGCCATATAGAAAGCACGCTGAATGGCCGGCTGAACATTCATGAGAATGTCCTCCACAAAGGGATTGCCGGCATAGGCATAGGCCTTTTCAAAGAAGCGGAAGCTCACCTCGAAAAAGTTCTCGATATTGCGGCTCTCCGCCTCCTGCTGGAGCTGGTGGATCAGCTCGATAAAACTGTCCAGATCCGCCTCTTCCATGGACTTGATGGCCTTGCGTGCCACCAGACCCATGAGCACCTGAAAGACCTCATAGAGGCTGTGCACATGGTCTTCCGACATTTCCTTCACCACCGCACCCCGGCGCGGCAGGATGTCGATGAGATGGCGGCGCTCGAGAATCAGCAACGCCTCGCGCACCGAGCCCCGGCTGACTTCCAGCTCCGAGGCCACGCGCAGCTCCTGGATACGATCCCCCGCCAGCAGATCCCCCTGGATGATCTGGCGCGCGATATGTTCGGCAATCTGTTGCGAGAGACTTTGCCGCGCCTGAAAACTCACACCTTCCCCCTGATTGTTTAACAAGAATGCCCGAAACCCTGCGTGATTGTCCGACTATAGTAGATCCGTGGCCGGAGTCCAATCACTCGCGACCACCGAAGGGTGGAGCTGAAGCGGCACCGAATCCGGCGGGTTCAAGTTACCCACAAAATTTGTGGATAACTCTGTGGGCAATTTGCGGGCAAGGCCGTTCGGGCCCCGCAATGACGGGCTCGTCCCCAAACTGCCGAAAAAATACACAGGACAAATTAATCCTTGAAAATCAAAAAGTTATTTATATGTCAGGGCAAATCAGGGAGTTAAGCCGCGTCTGCAGAGCGGACGCACACAGACGCGCGCGGGTTTGTGCAAAACTTGCGGTGCAATCGGGCTGTAACGGGGGAATTCGCGTTAGCGCAGGCTTACGCTGAAGCCGAAAAAGGCCTGTGGTTCCACGCTCTCATCATGGCGTTCCCGTGCCTCCAGCGCCGCCAGGCCGGCACTCAGGGTCCAGCGGGTATGATCCTTGACCCACTGGTAGCCCAGTTCGCCGCCGGCGCCCAGGCGATCGGTGCCATGGGTACCGTCCAGATGACCGGCGATGATGCCGTTGTAGAAACCGTCTTCGTCCATGGTCCCGCCTTCCAGGCGATGGCGGAAACCGGCGACCCAGGCCAGTCCATCCGCTCGACCGGTGGAGTCAAAATAAAAGCCGGGAATGGCATAGACGCTGTTGTGCTCAAAGGTCCATTCCAGATTCAGTCCGTTGACGTTATGGACAACGCCCAGACCGATCAGACCGTCGGCACGTGTGAGTGGCGCCAGCATCAGCAGCACTGTCAGGCAGAAAATACGCACAGCCATCGAGGCTCTAACCCCCATTCTTGTTGTTATGGCCCGGCTCCGGCGGATCACCAACAATCGTGCTTTCATTCCGGGTAGCGGCGATGCCTTCAGGCTTCGTCTACCAAGCGCACATTGATCACGCCCTCGATCTGGCCCAGAGCTTCCATGACGTTTTCATCGGGCCGGGCTTCCAGGTCGAGCAGATTGTAGGCGATATCATCCCGGCTCTTGTTGAGCATATCGACCACATTGATATCCGCATCGGCCAGCACCGAGAGTACATGACCCAGCATCCGGGGAACGTTACGGTTGGTAACCGCAATGCGGTAACCGCCGGTGCGCTCCAGGATCAGCGACGGGAAGTTCACGGCATTGGTGATATTGCCGTTTTCCAGGAAATCCCGGAGCTGGTCCGCGGCCATGATGGCGCAGTTTTCCTCGGATTCGGCCGTGCTCGCGCCCAGATGGGGCGTGGCGACAACGCCCGGCTCGCCCTGCAGCAGTGGTGACGGGAAGTCGGTGAGATAACGATCCAGGCGGCCCTCGCGCAGCGCGGCCACCGCAGCCTGATCATCCACGATGCCCTCGCGCGAGAAGTTGAGCAGGCGCGCGCCCGATTTGACGCTGCTCAGCGCTTCCTCGTTGACCAGCCCCCGGGTGGCTTCCAGCAGCGGCAGGTGCAGGGTCACGTAATCCGAACGAGCGAACAGCGCCTGGAGGTTTTCCATGCGTTCCACCCGGTTGGGCAGACGCCAGGCGGCTTCCACCGACAGCGCCGGATCATAGCCCACCACCGTCATGCCCAGGTTCATGGCCGCCTCGGCCACGCGCGAGCCGATCGCGCCCAGGCCCACAATGCCCAGCACCTTGCCCTGCAGCTCACGTCCCTTGAAACGTTTCTTCTCGGCTTCCACCGCGGCATGCATTTCGTCCGGGTCGTTGATGTCCAGTCCCCGGGTCCACTCGATACCCTCGAGAATGCCGCGCGAGCTCAGCAGCAGCGCCGCCAGCACCAGTTCCTTGACCGCGTTGGCATTGGCACCCGGCGTATTGAAAACGGGTACGCCCCGCTCGGTGAATGCATCCACGGCGACGTTGTTGACACCGGCCCCGGCCCGGGCTACGGCCTTGACCGACTCCAGCCCCGGACCGGGTTCCAGTTCGGCGCTGCGCAGCAGAATGGCATCGGGATGCCCCAGATCACTGGCCACTTCATATTCTTCCCGGGGCAGGCGCTCCAACCCTTTTACGGAAATCTGATTCAGTGTCTGAATGCGATACATAATGGTCCTCTGCAGCAAGCCCGCGCCGTTACGGGGCTCCGGGTTCAAAATCAGGGCGGAATGGTGATCCGGATCGGGGCCGGACGCAAGCCGGAAGGACGATTTCCGACCCGCAAGGCGGCAATTTCAAGCCGCGTCAGGAACCTCTGGTCCACCTTTTGAGTGAAACAAAAGCCGCCTATAGGTGGACCAGAGGCTCCCCCCTCAGATCGGCACCTTGTCGATCTTGTCCGCGGTTTCGTCGATGGTCTTGTCCACGGTCTCCAGGGCATCGTCGGCGGTGTTGCCCACGGTGGGCACCACGGACACGGCCGCGCCCACTACCGAACCGGCGGCGCCAACAATGCGCATGGGAGTGGTCACCACCTTGGTCAGAAAGCACCCGCTCAGGGTGCTCGCCAGTACAGCAATCAATGCGGCCTTGCTCAGGGTTTTCATTATTGAGGCCTCCTCCTAGGGGTTGTAACGGCTTCTATTGAATTACAGCGCGGGCGAAATCACAACCTGCCGGCTCGGACCGGTCATTCCGGGTCGAATTCCAGGCCCAGACGCCGGGCCACCACTTCATAGGTCTCCACCACTGAACCCAGCCCCTGGCGGAAACGGTCCTTGTCCATCTTCTCCCGCGTATCCCGGTCCCAGAGCCGGCAGCCGTCGGGCGTGAATTCGTCACCCAGTGTCACCTCGCCGTGGAAAAGGCCGAATTCCAGCTTGTAGTCCACCAGCAGCATGCCGCCGTCGAGAAAGAGATCGCGCAGCACCTCATTGACGCGGTAGGTCAGTTCCTTCATCCGCGCCATCTGCTCGGGCGTGGCCCAGCCGAAAGTCTCCACATGAGATTCGTTTATCATGGGATCGCCGCGCTCGTCGTCCTTGAGAAACAGCTCGAAGGTGGGCGGCTCCAGCTCGCGTCCTTCCTCGATTCCCAGACGGCGGCACAGGCTGCCGGCGGCGAGATTGCGCACCACGCATTCCACCGGAATCATCTCCAGGCGCTTGCACAGCGACTCGCGCGCGGACAGGCGGCGTTCGAAATGGGTGGGAATACCCGCGGCCGCGAGCCTGTCCATGATGAAGGCGTTGAACTGGTTGTTGACCGCCCCCTTGCGCGCCAGCTGTTCCACCTTCTTGCCGTCAAAGGCCGAAGTGTCGTCGCGAAAGGCCAGGATGACATGATCCGGATCCTCGGCCTCGTACACGGATTTCGCCTTGCCGGCATAAAGCTGTTCCCGGGATTCCACGTTTAAACCTCCAGCCAGTCAAAGCCCGCCGTCTGACAGGCTACCCGCACGCGCTCATGCCCCACCGGCAGGACCTCCTGCACCGCCCGCAGGGCATGTTCGGGCGTGTTGTTCTCTTCGCTCAAGTGACACAGCACCAGATGGCGCAACCGGTCCTGATTGACATGCTGCAGCAACTCCCCCGCCTGGGCATTGTTCAGATGCCCCAGTTCGCCGGCCACACGGCGCTTGAGCCCGGGCGGATAGGGCCCCGCCGCCAGCAACTCCGGGTCATGATTACATTCCAGCACCAGGGCGTCGCATTCACCAAAGGCGCGCACCACATGGGGCGTAAGCGAGCCCAGATCGGTGAGCACACCCAGAACGCGCTCCTCCGCGCGAAAAATATACTGACAGGGCTCGCGGGCGTCATGGGGCACCGGGACCGGTTCCACCTCCATCTCGCCTATCTGAAACGAACGTTCCGGGCGCACTTCGTGACAGACCGCCCGGTCCAGACTGTGGCGGCCGTCACAGATCGCCTTGCGCGTGCCGAAGGTCAGATGCACGGGCAGTCCATGACGGCGCGCGAGCGCCGCCACGCCCTGGATGTGATCACTGTGTTCGTGCGTCACCACCACCGCGCTCA
>CAZHGU010000016.1:8758-13113 GCA_964532105.1 uncultured Alcanivorax sp.
CGGGTGCGCATCATGATGATGGGATAGCCGTTGCCGTCCTGCGTCAGCCGGGTTTCGATCTCGGTGTCCGGCCCCGGCTTGCCGGGGTCGGTGTCTTCATCCTCACTGTCCGCAATGGGAGCGCGCACTTGCGGCGGCTCCGGCACCACGAACTTGTCGTCATCCTCGTCGTAGCGCGTGCGCTGATCCGCGTCGGGAACGGAATACAGCGGTTCACCGCCTTCAAAATCCACCCCGGAGGGCGTCTCCATGGACTGGATCATCTCCGCCTTGCGGTATTCGGTGCCCGTGGAACAGGCCACCAGCATCAGGCAGGCCAGCCCCGGAGCGAGGGCGCGTAATTGCATCAAGCCTCCAGCAGACCCTGCGCGCGCAACGTCTCGCGCAGGCGTTCCTGGGCAGGCGCGGACAGCGGCGTCAGCGGCAGCCGTATGCCCCGGTCCATCATGCCCATTTCGTACAGTGCCCATTTCACCGGAATGGGACTGCTCTCGATAAACAGATCCCGGTGCAGCGGATCCAGCTCGTCATTGAGCGCGCGGGCGCGCTCGGTGTCGCCTTCCAGCGCGGCGTTGCACATTTCGGCCATGCGCGTCGGCGCCACATTGGCCGTCACGGAAATATCGCCGTGGCCGCCGGCGAGCATCAGCTCCAGCGCGGTGCCGTCATCGCCGGAAATGATATCGAAATCCGGCCCGCAACGCTCCTGGAGCTCACGCACGCGCTCCACATTACCCGTGGCCTCCTTGATACCGACGATATTGGGCACCTTGCTGAGCCGCTCCACGGTTTCCGGCTGCATGTCGCAGGCGGTGCGGCCGGGCACGTTGTACAGCACCTGGGGAATGTCCACCGCGCGGGCAATGGCCAGAAAATGCTGATAGAGCCCTTCCTGGGTGGGCTTGTTGTAATAGGGGGTGACCAGCAGACAGGCATCGGCGCCGTCTTCTTTCGCATCGCGCGTCAGCCGAATGGCCTCATCGGTGTTGTTGGCCCCCGTGCCCGCGATCACGGGCAGACGCCCCCGGGCGGCGGAGACGATTTCCTTGATGACCAGATCGTGTTCCTCAAAACCCAGAGTGGCGGATTCGCCCGTAGTGCCAGTGGCCACGATACCGTGGGTACCCTGCTCCACGTGCCAGTCCACCAGACGTCTCAGAGCTTCCCAGTCCACCGCCCCGTCGGCGTGCATGGGCGTGACCAGGGCTACAATGCTGCCGCGAAACATGTCTTCTCTCACTCCCCGTCCGGCTTGGGGCGGGCCCGCCCCGAGCGCGACAATGGTACTCGGCAACCCGGTTGCTGCCAAGCTGACGCGGCTGTTGCCGCCATGCCCATGGACCAGCGCCCTTGCCTGGTGTTCCCGCGTGGGTACACTTGGCCCGGATTGACAAGCTCCGGGAGGGATCATGACGGTAACGCTGAACCAGAAGGTGCCCGATTTCACCGCCGAGGCCACCAGTGATACCCGGGTGCGCCTCACGGATCTGGCCGGCGAAAAGGTGGTGCTGTATTTCTATCCGCGCGACAGCACCCCGGGCTGTACCACCGAGGGACTCGAGTTCGCCGAGCTCCATGACGAGTTCCGCCAGGCGGGCTGCCGGATCTTCGGCGTCTCCAAGGACAGTCTGCGCAAGCACGAGAACTTCAAGGCGAAACAGGGCTTTCCCTTCGAGCTGATCTCGGATCCGGACGAAGAGCTGTGCCGGCAGTTCGACGTGATCCGCCTGAAGAAGATGTACGGCAAGGAATACGAGGGGATTGAACGCAGCACCTTCCTGATCGACGAAAACGGCAAGCTGCGCGCGGAGTGGCGCAAGGTCAAACCCGCCGGCCATGCCGCCGAGGTGCTGGAGACGGCGCGCTCGCTCTAGCAGGCTGCGCTGGCGACGGCTCAGGCCGTCGCCAGCTCTTCGCCTTCCTGTTCCCCACCGGTTTCATGGCGCGGCCAGGCATGGAGCACGGCCTTGAGCAGCGTGGCCAACGGGATGGCGAAAAACACGCCCCACAGCCCCCAGAGCCCGCCGAAGAACAGAATGGCCACAATAATGGCCACGGGATGGAGGTTGACCACCTCGGAAAAGAGCAGCGGCACGAGAATATTGCCGTCAATGAACTGAATGGCGCCATAGGCCGCCATGACCATGGCGAACTCCGAACTCCAGCCGAATTGCACCCAGCCCACCACGGCCACGGGCACCGTCACCACGGTAGCGCCCACATAGGGCACGATGACGGACAGGCCCACCATGACCGCCAGCAGCAACACATAATTGAGCCCCAGCCAGAGGAAGATGAAAAACGCGCCCGCGCCCACGATCAGGATTTCCAGCGCCTTGCCGCGCACATAGTTGGCGATCTGTTCGTCCATTTCGTGCCAGACCCGGGCCAGCAGCTGATGGCGCCGCGGAAGAAAGCCCTGAACCCAGCCGCTCAGCGCGTCCTTGTCCTTGAGAAAGAAGAACACCAGTACCGGCACCAGCACCAGAAAGAGCAGTACATTGAGCACTCCCGGAATGCTGGCCAGCGACAGCGAGAGAATCGACTGGCCGGCTTCGGCTACTTCCTGGCGCAACAGCGTCACCAGCTGTTCCATCTGATCCGCCGAGACCACCTGGGGATAACGCTCGGGTAGCTGGCGCAGCCAGGTTTCGCCGTTGCTGAGAATATAGGGCAGTTGCTCGCGCACCAGATTCGCGGTCTGCCGCCAGACCATGGGCAGCATGATGCCCAGTACGGCCACCAGCCCGCCGAGAAAGAGCAGGAAAACCGCCAGAACCGACAGGAAATGGTTCAAGCCACGGTTTTGCAGCGTGGTCACTACGCCCTGCATGAGATAGGCCAGCACCAGGGCGGTGAGCACCGGCGCCAGCATCTTGCCGAAAAACACCACCACCAGCAGGCCGCCGAGCAGTACCACGAAGAGATAAACGGCCTCCTCGTCGGCAAACCAGGTATGAAACCAGCGCCGGAAAATATCAATCATGCCGCGCAAACTCCCGTCAGGCAGAAAAGGCCCCGTGTTGCCGGTTCCGTAGTGAACCAGATAGCCGGCCGCTTTGTCTCAATGAATTCGGTAATTCGTGATCCGGGCCCGCGTGCTTCGGAGCCGGGATCACGACATGTGCATCCGCCCGGCACGCACAAATCGCGCCAGCGTGGCTTCCCCGCGAGGCACTCGACCATGCATTATAGGGCGGCACAGGAGGTTCCCTTGTCTTTTCGCTGGATGGTCATCACCGCAGTCGCCGCCCTGGTCCTGACGGGGCCCGGATCGGCGCGCGCGCTGCCGGAGTTGCCGGAACTGGGCGGCACCGCCGCCGACTGGCTGACGCCGGAGCAGGAACACCGCCTGGGCCGGGCCTGGCTGCGTCAAATGCATGCCCGCGTGTCCGTGCTCAATGACCCGCTGGTACAGGAATATACCGAGGATCTGGTCTACCGTCTTGCCTCGCACGGCCGGCTCGGGCAGTCCGATCTGGCCATTGTTGTGGTCAACAGCCGCAATATCAACGCCTTTGCCGTACCGGGCGGCGTCGTGGGGTTGAATGCCGGCCTCTTCCTGCATGCCGAAGCGGAAGACGAAGTGGCGGGCGTGATTGCCCACGAACTGGCCCATATCAGCCAGAACCATTTCGCCCGGCGCCAGACCCGCGGCAAGCAGATGAACCGGGCCATGCTCGCGGCCATGCTGGCCAGTCTGGCAGCGGCCATTGCGGGCGAAACCCAGGCGGGCATGGCGGGCATGGCCGCCAGCCAGGCGGGCGCCATTCAGTCGCAACTGGCCTACTCCCGCCACCACGAACGCGAAGCGGACCGCGTGGGCATGCAGACCCTGGCCCGTGCGGGCTTTGATCCCATGGCCATGCCCGATTTCTTCCAGCGTATGCTGCGCCGCAAGCAATTCGCCAACGAACCGCCGGAGTTCCTGCTCACCCACCCGCTGACCAAGGATCGCATTGCCGATTCACGCGCCCGGGCGGCGCGCATGGAACGCCCGGGACTGGACAGCAGACAGGCCTTTCATCTGATCCGGGCCCGTGTACGGGCACGCTTCTTCGCAGACGCGGAACGCGGTGTACGCTATTTCGAGCAACGCTATGACGGCGGCACCAGCATTCAGGAACAGGCCGGCGGCTATGGGCTGGCGCTGGCACTGATCCGCGCGGAGGAATTCGAGCGGGCCGACCAGGTCCTCGAGCAACTGCGTTCCGCCGAACCCAATGAACTCTGGTACGCGCTCGCCCGGGGCGAGCTGGCCGCCGCCCGGCAGGATCATGCCACGGCCGTGGAGCGCTTTCGCGAGGTGCTGAACATCATGCCCGGCAATCATGCGGCCTCGGTCATGCTCGCCC
>CAZHGU010000017.1:0-12637 GCA_964532105.1 uncultured Alcanivorax sp.
ATGGGGTCAGGTCTTGAATTGTGACTTTTACCCGTATTCCGTCTGACATAAGAGTGGTGGTATCAGAGTTGGTTTCAGTATTGTAGTGACTGGGGGGCAAAGTCATGATTCAAGACCTGACCCCGATCCTTCGCTGCAAGACCTGACCCCGATCCTTCGCTGATGACCCTGATCCAGCCTGCGTTCTGCCTCTGCCCCGCGGGGATTATTGCGGTATATAGATATATAGATTATGTATATTTTTCCGGATCAGGTTTGGTTGGTGGTTGTTTCGCATATTGCTAAATACTAAAAATAAAGTGAGATGAGATTTTCATCACAGTTTCAGGATAATAATCCCGATCCCCGGAAAAGACCGATAGAGAAAATACTAATAAAAACAGGAAATTGCATTGATATTCTTGCGGAAAGGCTGCTTTGGCGCTAACGGAATACCAGCTCTTGTTCTCCTTCTGGCCCTCGCTCCCGCGAGTGTCCGAGCCGATACTTTCCATGTGTCCAGCGCGTCCGAGCTGAGCCAGGCCGTCGAAAGCGTTAACAGTACCAGCGGTTCGCATTTCATCGAGATTCAGAATGATATCGCGCTGGGCGATTCACTCCCGCCCGTACTGAATAACGTCACCGTTCGCGGCAACGGCCACAGTATCGATGGCGGCGGCTCACGGGTATTGACCCTGGGGTCGTCCGGAGACGAGCCGGGTCCGCGTGTTCTCGTGAACGTGAATAACCTGAATATCACCGGCGGAACGGCCCGGGGCGGCAATGGCGCGGATGGTGGCGGCGGTGGTCTGGGCGCCGGCGGCGCCATGCTGGTCAATGGTCGGGCCGATGTGGTGCTGAATAATGTCAATGTAAATGGCAACACCGCGGAAGGTGGGGATGGTGCAAGCGGCAGCGGCGGCGGTGGTGCCGGCCTGGGCGGTGACGGGGGAGCCGATTCCGGTGGAGGCGGCGGCGGACTGCAGGGAGATGGCGGAGACGGTGATTCCGCCGGCGGCGGAGGCGGAAGCCTCGCCGACGGCGGGGATGCGGGAACCGGTGCCGGCGGCGGTGCCGGACTTGGAGCCGGTGGCAGCGATACTCAACCCGATGGGAGCACCGGCAACTGGTCCCCACCCTGGTCCGGCGGAAGCGGTGGTGACGGCGCGGGTGCCGGTAGCGGTGCCGGTGGCACCCAGGGGGGCGGCGGTGGTGCCGGAGATTCTGCCTCCGCCGGAGGCGGCGGAGGTTTCGGCGGCGCTGACGGCAATGGAGAAAACGGCGGTGACGGCGGCAGCCTTGGTGGCGGCGGCGGTGCCGCGGGCGCCGGAACCGGCGGGCAAGGGGGCTTCGCCGGTGGCGGAGGCGGTGCTATTGATGGCAATGGCGGTGACGGCGGATTTGCCGGCGGCGGTGGCGGAAGCGAAAACGGCACGGCCGGCTCGGGAGGCTTCGGTGGAGGCGGCGGTTCCGGCCCCATCGCCGGCGACGGCGGCTATGGCGGTGGCGGTGGTGCCGGGAGCACGCCCGGTTCGGGCGGTGTGGGGGCCGGTGACGGTGCTGCAACCGGCGGAGGCGGTGGTGCCGGCCTGGGCGGAGCCATCCTGGTTCGGGAGGGCGGTGGCGTAACCGTGGCCGGCGATACGCAAATCAGCGGTAATAGTGTTGCTCCCGGCAGCGGCGCGGGGGGCGGAAGTGGTGGCCAGGCGGCGGGCAGCGGTCTCTTCATGGAAGGCTCCGGCAGCCTCACCCTGCGCGGGCCTGGTGCCGGCGAGATCCTGACGATTGAAGACGATATAGCGGATGCCCATGGGGCGGGCCTGAACGGCGCCAATAATTTCGATCGCTGGAACTTGATGGTGACTGGCCCCGATATTGACGGCCAGGTGCAATTGCGAGGTAACAACAGCTATAGCGGCGACTCCTCAGTCACCGGAACCACTCGTTCGGTCGCCGCTGATCAGAACCTGGGCGGCACGAACGGCGATGTCATTCTTGACGGCGGCGGCCTGGGTCTGGCGGACGGCCTGTCCATGACCCGCGACACGGTGATCAACGCCAACGGTGGACGCTTTGCCGTGCAAAGCGGAGACACTGCCGTTCTGGATGCGGATGTAACCGGCGACGGCGGGGCCACCATGACAGGCGGCGGCATTCTGGAGCTCGCTCGGGACACTGCCTTCGACGGGGATTGGCATGTGGACGACGGCGCCTTGCGCCTGGATGGGGATCAGCGACTGGGCGGTTCCAGTCTGAGCATCAATGGCGGCGGTCTGCATTTCTCCGATGATGTTGGCGACATGCGCGAAATCAACGTGGCCGAGGATGGCGCTTTTCTGGATAACGAGGGCAATGACGTAACCCTGGACGGCGGCATATTGGGGAGCAGCGGCATGCTCACCTACCGCGGCCAGGGTAGTTTTACCGTTGGCAGCGACAACCGGAACGGCGATACCCGTGTAGCGGGAGGCACACTCAGGGGGGATGTTGGTGAAGGTCACTTGATGATCGACGGCGGCGCGTCCTACGAGCTGAACGGCAGCGATCGTCAGGCAGGCCGTATCAGTGGTAGCGGGAACGTGGAGCTGGGCAATAGTGATCTTTCTCTCGGATTGTCTCCGGCCAGCCCCGGCAACTCCTTCAACCCCTATTCCGGACAGATCACCGGTAATGGCCGGGTAGTTCTCGACGGCTCCGGATTAATCGCCTTTCTGGGCGACAACCAGCATTCCGGAGGTACGCGTGTGCAGGGAAACGCGACGCTCAGTATCCTGGAGGATAGTAACGCGGGCACCGGGGGCGTCGAGTTGGCCGGCGGAGGGCTTCTATTTGCCAACCCGCTTTCCCGGAGCAGTAATCTGGATCTGAACCTCGACGGCGGCGGAAGCCTGAGGGCTTTGAGCAGCATAACGCTCGATCAGCAGATCACCGGCACCGGTGATCTCGAGCTGACGGGCGGAACCTTTGAAATGACGGCCGACAATACCTATGACGGCGATACCCGGGTGGTGGGCAATGGCACCTTGCTAAGCCTTGGCGCCGGTGGAAGCACGGGCAATGGCGACCTGGTACTGTCCGATTTCGGCGGGTTGCGGATCCAGCAGGACACGAGCGACCTGACTTCGCTGGTGCTGGAGAATGGCGGCGGGGTGGTCGATGTCATGGACAACGATGTGACTTCTTCCGGCGGCATCACCGGGACCGCTCCCGACGATGGCCTGGTCTTGCAGGGAAGCGGTTCGCTGACGTTGACCGGTGACGTGGATTACAGCGGCCTTACGGATATACAGGGCGGAACGCTGAGACTGGGAGGGACCGGAGCTTCCACGGCGCTCAATGGCAATATCAATATCGATGCCCAGGGATTGCTGGAAGTTGCCCGGGATACGGATACCGTGCTGGACAACGCTATAAGTGGAGGCGGCGGCGTTCTCAAGACCGGCACCGGTCTGCTGGAGCTCACCGGCAACCATGTGAACTCCTTTACGGGCGGACTCGGCATTGAAGAAGGCACTGTCTCCTTTGACAGGGAGCATCTGCTGGGCCTGGGGAATGTGGTCATGGATGGAGGCGAACTGCTGTTTCACAACGACCTGGAAACGGATCTGGAGATAGACACCGGCGGTGGGGAACTGACCGTAACCACCGGCAATGAATACACCATGAACTCGGATACCGCCGGATCCGGAACCGTCACCAAGACCGGAGCCGGCGAGTTGATACTCGGTGGTGTTGCCGATCATGCCGGGGAAACCCGGGTTCAGGACGGAATACTCCAAGTGGGGCAGGGCGGGCGTGGCACTCTGCTTGGCAACGCCCGGGTGGACTCGGGCGCAACGCTCGAATTCGGGCGGAATGACATCACCAGTTACAACGGCGTGATTCAGGGGCAGGGCGATGTCGCCGTGGTGGGCGGTGGTGAACTGATCTTTTCCGCGGATCATAGCTATCAGGGCACAACGCGGGTGGAGTCCGGCAGCTTGCGGCTCGGCCTGGGTGGCACCTCCGGCAGTCTCGACAGCGATGTTCAACTCTTCAATGATACGAGTCTGATTTTCGACCGCTCCGATAATCCCGTTTTTGATCAAAGCATTTCCGGCGCCGGTGAACTGATCAAACGGGGCAGCGGCATACTCACCCTGAGCGGCGACGCGGCCCATACGGGGGGCACGCTGGTGGACAGCGGAACCTTGCAGATCGGCGACGGCGGTACCACCGGAAATCTGGCCGGAGATGTCACCCTGAGCGGTTCGGGCTTGTTGCGCTTTGAGCGCAGCGACGATTTCTCGGTTCCGGCCAATATAACCGGCGCGGGGGGCGTAGTTCAGTCCGGAACCGGCACAACCGAACTCTCGGGCAACAACACGTTTTCCGGCAACGCCTGGGTTCGCGACGGCGCCCTGAGTGCTGCTTCCGATGCGCCACTGGGAGATGGTGAACTGGTCCTGAACGGCGGGGACTTCCGCTATGCGGACGCTTTTGACAATCTCCGCGGCTTGCGCTTGACCGGCGCCGGCGGCGGCCTGGATACGGCCGGTCATGATGTTCGTTATGAAAACATTATCAGCGGCGAAGGGGTATTCGAGAAAAAGGGCGACGGTCGCATGGTGCTGGCCGGCACCATTGTGGCGGACGAGGTTCGCATCAATGACGGCGAACTGCGCGTCGGCGACAACAGTGATCCCGGAACCCTGTTAAGCAATGTGGAAGTCAGCTCCGGGGGGACACTGGCTTTTGCGGCACCGGATATTATCAACTATACGGGAGAACTGCGCGGTTCCGGCCGTTTATTGCAGGACGGCGCGGGCACGCTTTTTCTCGGGGCGGATAACCAGCAGTTCAACGGCACCACGGAAGTACAACAGGGTGAGCTCAGACTGGCTGCCAATCTCGGCGGTGATGTGCTGGTGAATGGCGGACGCTTGTACGGCACGGGGACCATCGGCGGCGATCTGACGGTGAACAGTGGAGGCACGCTCGCCGTTGGCGATCAGGTGGGGCAGATGAGCCTGGGAGGAAATCTGGACCTGGCCCCGGGTTCGCTCTGGCGGGTGGATGTGCGCCAGGATGGCAGCGCCGACCGTCTGGAACTCGCCGGTACCGCGAGCCTGGCCGGCGAGCTGAGACTCGCGCCCGGCGGCGGCCGGTTCAACCAGGGCATGCAGGTCCGCATTCTGGAAGCGGATTCGCGCCAGGGCCGGTTTGATGATGTCACCAGTGATCTGGTCTTTCTTTCACCGTCGCTGGAATACGGCAGTGATTACGTGGATCTGCACATCAATCGAAGCGCCACGGCCTTTTCCGAAGTCACGCTCACCGATAACCAGGCGGCGGTAGCGGGGGCACTGGATGAGCTCGACGACAGCCATCCGGCTGTTGCTCATACCCTGAATCAGGATATCGAGGGTGCCCGCGACGCTTATAATGACTATAGCGGGGACAGCCTCCTGGCCGGCTACGCGGCGGGCGCCGATACCGGCCGGCTTTTTGCGCGGCAACTGGCACAACGCAACCGTAGGCTGGGCCAGGCGTCCCGGGGGCGCGTCAGCGATCGTCTGGATTCCGCGCTGGCCGAGCTGACGCGAGAGGCGACGGCCAGCTTTCCCACGGCCCATCAGCTCGAGCCCGCCCGTCAGGCCGGCGAGGGCAGCCCGGTACGCAAGGTGGAAGGCGTCTGGTTGCAGAGTCGGCAGATGCGGTTGCAGGAGAATGAACAGGACGCCACGGGCAATCCGGAATACACCGTGAACGGGCAACTCTTTTCGGTGGGCGCGGATGGCTACTGGGGCGAAGACCTGATGCTGGGCGCGGCGGTCGGCACGGGCCGGGGCAGCATCGGCTATGATGCTCGCAGCGCCAGCGGCGAACTGGAGAGCTGGTTCACCGGCTTCTACGGCCGTTGGCATGGTTCCGGCGGTTTGCAGTGGAGCGGCTCGGTTTCCTATGGAACCACGGAACTGAATCAGAACCGGCAGCTGCCCGGGAGCGGGGGCCAGGCGCGTTCCACCGTGGACATGAGCGCCATAACCTACGGCATGGAAGTGGCACAGGCTTCCCATGTGGGCAATTTCAGCCTGCGTCCTTATCTGGGCGTCAACCTGCAGGAACTGGAACGGCAAGGGTTTACGGAAACCGGCTCAAGCAGTGCGCTGAATATTGACCCGGTGAACGATCGCCGGGGCGAGCTCGCCCTGGGGGTGGATCTTTCCCGGCCCTGGCTGTTCGGCGGCAATCGCTGGAGCCAGGTTCAGCTGGGTGGCGCCGTGCTCAAGGGGTTCGGCGATACCCGCCTGGAACAGACGGCCTCTTTCAGCGGCACCGACCCCACCTTCCGGACCCGCGCGGCCGCCCGTGACAGCCTGGCGCTCGAGGGCAGCCTGGGCATGGAATTCGCCCCCACCTCGGAGTTGTCCCTGTGGGCGGGATATCAGGGCCGTTTCGGCGACCAGCATACGGACCATAATGCCCTGCTCAGTGTGGAAGCGAGATGGTGAGCGGACTTTATTCATACGCTCGTGAGGCGGCTCCGCTTGCCGTCAAACCGCTCGGGCTCGCCATGGTCATGGTAATACTGACTGCGTGCAGCCTGAGCCCGGTCGCCAGTCGTATTCCCGGTTACCTGACCACCCCCGAAGGCGAGCTGATCTTCAACGAAGACGGCCAGTGCTGGCGCACCGCCAGCTGGGAACCCTACTACGCCATTCCCCAGTGTGACCCGGAAATCTACGAGAAACAGCGCGAGGAATTGGCAGAAGAGGAAAAAACGGAATCGCAGCCGAAGGAGCAGCAGGACAAGGAAGAACAAACGCAAGAAACGGCGGAACAGGAAAAGGAGGAGACCGATGAAGAATCCGATGCCGGCGAAACCGGGGACTCGGAACCGCTCAAGGTCTCCGATATCGGCGAGGTGGAACCGGAAGAGATGGTCGAGCGCCCCCTGCGCTTCGGCGCCGAAACCAATTTCCGCTTCGGCAAGGCCCGCCTGACTGCTCAGGGTAAGGACCGAATCAAGGGCCTGGCGCGCCGGCTCGGGATGTACGACGCCGAGGATCTTTCCATCACCATCGTCGGGCACACGGATCGCCTCGGCGATGCCGAAGCCAACCGCAGGCTCTCCCGCAACCGCGCCGCTTCGGTCCGCGATGTGCTCGTGGACCAGGGCATCAGCAGCGATGTGGTTACCGTGGAGGGGAAGGGCGAACAGGAGCCGCTGACCACCCTTGAGGAATGTCCGAACGACATCAACCGGTGTGAACTGATCTTCTGCCTGCGCAAGGACCGGCGCGTGGAGATCAGCATCAAGGGGGTTCGTCGCGTGCCCGCGGACAATGTTCGTTGAATGGTTCCGCCCGATTTGCGTGCCGGTATGGGGGTTCGGCGGTCCGTCAGCCGGATACCGTTCGTCGGTTTACAAGACGATTTGCGGACTCAAGTATCAAAATGATATCTGCATCATATAAATTATCCGAATAATCCCACAACTCTGGTTGACCTGAAATGATCAGTGGAGGAACCGGGGCCCGGCCTGCGGCCTCGTTGGTCCGGAGTATCCTGATACTCCTGCCTGTCGTGCTCATTCCGCTTTCGTGCGGCGGTGACGACAATGCCACGGATGGTGCTGCGGATGGCGGAGATCCGGTGTCCGAGACGCCCGCTTCCGTTGAACCCGCGGAGATACGTGCACTGGCGCGCCAGCGGGGATTGACCGGCGCAATAGCAGGCTCCCGGGAACAGGTGGTGCCGGACACGGATCCGCTGGTCAAGCTCGGTCAGCTCTTGTTTTTCAGTCGCAGCCTGAGCGCGGCCGGGGATGTTGCCTGTGCCAGTTGTCATCACCCGCACCTCGCGGGAGGCGACGGCCTGTCGTTGCCGGTGGGGGTAGCCGCGCGGGAACCCGAGGTTCTGGGACCGGGCCGGAAACTGGACCCGTTGCAAGACAAGGACCCCCGGGCGGACGGCGGGCCCAATGTTCCGCGCAACAGCCAGACCGTATTCAACGTATCCCTCTATGATCGGGCCCTGTTTCATGATGGTCGGACCTTTGTACTGGCCGAGGAACGCAGCCCCGGGGGGCAAGGCCAGCCGATTCGTACACCGGACAGCGCCGGGCCACCGGATCCGGCGGCGGGGGATTCCCTGCTCGAGGCCCAGGCCCGCTTCCCCCTGGTAAGTGACAATGAAATGCGCGGTTTTCATTTTTCGGGGGTTTCGCATCCGGATGATTACCGGGCATTGCTGCTTGATCGCCTGCGTCAGTCAAACCCGGGCCCGGGATTGTCCTGGGACGTTCGTTTCGCACAGGTTTTCGGCGACTCCGGCGACGGGGACCCGCTAAACATGGCCAATCTACAGAAGGCCCTGGCGGCCTACCAGGAGTCCTTGCTTTTTATTGATAGCCCGTGGCGGCGCTTTCTCGTAAATGACCAGAATCAGAAGTTATCACCCGAGGTTCTGGCGGGAGCTGAACTGTTCTTGACCAGTATCGATGAAGGTGGTCTGGGCTGCGTGGCCTGCCATGCCGGCGAGAAATTCTCCAATGAAGAATTCTACAATGTCGGTTTTCCCCAGATAGGCAGAGGCAAGCGCACGAATCGCAAGGACGGCGGACGCTGGGAAGTAACCCAGGACGACGCGGATGAGTTCGCCTTTCGTGTACCGTCGTTGTTGAATGTGGAGATCACGGGGCCCTGGGGCCATGCGGGCACTTTCTCGACCCTGGAAACGCTCCTGGATTGGCATGTGCACCCCGAAGCAGCGAGTCATGATCTTGCTCCGGTTCTGCTGGATCTGGAGCAGTTCCGGGATGGCAATGTTCTTCAACAATACGGCCAGGCACAACACTGGACGCGCGCGACCCTGGAAAGCGCCAGCTTCGATCGCGCCCGCCCGCTATTGCCCAACCGTCCTCTGGCACGTGCCGAAAAGGACAATCTCCTGGCGTTTCTGCACAGTCTTACAGACAACTGTGCCGCCGATCCCGCCTGCCTCGAGCCCTGGATCCCGGACGCCGACGAGGACCCGGACGGCAATCTTCTGATCCGGGGACAACCGTTTACCCCCGATCTTGCGAATTCCGGGCAAGAATCGGATTATCCGGATCATATTCCATTGTCTTTCCCCGCGACACCGGACAGCCGAACCACCTTTGCCGATATGCAGAACTGCTCGGCGGCTGCGACCGGCAATTCAGCGGCCGCCAATACCGGCGAGCCTGTATTCATCAAACGGGATGATCTCGGGCTCGACGCGTCCCATGGCTTTACACTGGATCAATGGATTCAGGTGGGGGCGGAGCACAGCCTCTTCGGCATTCAGCTGAATATGTTCAGCGGCGGAATCACCGCCACCTACCTCCCGGGGGACTGCTGGCCGGATCTGATTTTCGCCGGCGGCGGACTCTCGGGCATGACGTTTTATCGCAATCGGGGCGGACAGCAGGGGTTCACCGAGGAAAACTTTCTCGCAGAAGGGGATGGTCTGGATTACGGATCGCACACCGGCGCGGTCGCGGTGGATATCAACGGCGACTATCGCAGAGAGCTGCTGTTCGGGAATCTGTTTGCCGAAGCCGTGCCCGTCCTGGCGCTGGACGCTACCGGGCGCTACCAGCGCATAGCGGAGCTGCCCGTGAATCGGGCCACCTGGGGCATTTCCGCTGCTGATTTTACCGGTAGCGGTTATCCGGGGTTCTTCCTGGCCCACTGGGCGCCGCCGAACCCCGTGGGCCGGGCACCGGCGCTGTGGGCAAACACAGGGGGTAATGGTTTGCGTCCAATTGACGACGAAAGCGGCACCGGAAGCGAGTATCTGGATACGTCATTCAACTTTACGCCCTCTTTTGTTGACCTGAATAACAACGGACGACAGGACCTGGTCATTGCATCCGATTTCGAGACCAGCGTGGTGCTGGAGAACCGGCCCGGTGATTCAGGGTATCCGCGTTTTCATGATATTACGGATCGAGATGTGATTACGGATGAAAACGGCATGGGCGCGACGGTGGCGGACTTCGACAACGATCTGAAGCCGGACTGGTTCGTTACCTCCATCCATGACGCGGAAGGGAATAATCTGGGGTGGTCCGACAGCGGCAACCGGCTGTATCGCAACATCAGCGACCGCACGGGCATCCGTTTCGAGGACGTTACCGAAGAAGCCGGTGTGCGGGAAGGCGGTTGGGGCTGGGCGAGCTGCGCGGCCGATTTCAATAACGATGGCTATCTCGATATTTTCCACGTTAACGGCTTTGGCGAGATTCCCCGGGCGGACCAGTTCGTTCCCGGGGTTGATCTGGACGATGTCGACGAGAGCGCGCGTCTGTACTACGACGAAAAAACCGCTCACAAGTTCCGGAACAACCCGCCTCGCCTCTGGCTCAACAACGGAGACGGCAGTTTCCGCGAAGCCGCCTCGGACTGGAATATCGATGTTCCCTCGCAGGGGACCGGTGTTACCTGTTTTGATTATGACCGGGACGGCGATATCGATATCGGCCTGGTGGATAATTTCACCGGCATGCAGTTTTTCGAAAATCAGCTCGGAGCGTCCGCGGGACACGGTTTTGTCAACATTCGTCTGGTGGGACGTCCCCCCAACACGGAGGCGCTCGGCGCGCGCGTTTACATAACCGCTGATCTCGGCAGCGAGCACGGTACGGAAACGCAGTTGCGTCTCAGCCAGGCCAACAGTTCAATGCACAGTGGCACCTTGCCGGATCTTCATGCAGGGCTGGGGCAGGCGCAAAAGATTGATCGACTCCGCGTGGTCTGGCCCGGAAGCGTCGAGGAAACCGTGTGCGAGGATCTGCCGGTGAATCGCTTTCTGGTGCTGAACCAGAACTCTGGTTCCTGCCCACCAACGCCTTGATGACGGGCCGCCTGGCCTGTGGCCGCCGCGCCGGGATCGAAAGTATACAAAAAAATATATAGTGTATACTTATTGGTTATGGTTGGCTCATGCGTTAGGGTTAACCTGTGGTTGATTCCGTCCTCCTCCGGACGACAAGAAGAATAACCCGAGTCATTGATCTATGGTTACAGGCCGCAGTTTATCGGTTGTCCTCCTTGGCATTGTGCTTCTTGCCCTCAGTGGCTGCGGTGGCGGTGGTGGTAGTACGAGCACCTCCGGCGATGTAGTCGGCGGGGGAGGCGATAATGGAGACGGCTCCGATGGGGGAGGTGATGAAGGACCCGGAGACGGGGATTCGGGCCCGATCAGTGCCGCCCAGCTCCGGGATCTGGCCGCCAACGCCGACGTGGATGGCGATCCGGCCCCGAATCTGAGCCGCTTTGAGCCGACCACGGATCGCCCGGTGGCGAAGCTGGGCCGAACCCTGTTTTTCTCCCGGACCCTGAGCGGCGGTTTCGATACCGCCTGCGCAACCTGCCACCACCCGGATTTGGCCAGCGGCGACCGCCTGTCCCTGTCCGTGGGCGTCGACGCAATGGAACCCGGAGTGCTGGGCCCGGGCGGCAACGGCGACCCCCTGCGCAAGGTCGACCCGGATAAGGATCAGGACCCGCACAGGGACGACGGGCCGAATATCCCCCGCAACAGCCAGACCATCTTCAATTCGGCGCTTTACGACCAGGCCCTGTTTTGGGACGGGCGCGTCTTCGTGATGGAGGGCGAAACCAGCTCGGATCCCGCGATTCGCACCCCGGAAAGCGGTAATGAACCGGACCCCGGCGCCGGCGACAGCCTGCTGGAGGCGCAGGCCAAGGTGCCGCTGGCCTCGAATCGGGAGATGCGTGGCTTTCATGATCCCGAGCTTGCCGATCCGCAGGAATATCGCCAGCAACTGATTGACCGTTTGAAAGGCAACGAAGACACGGATGAGCAGGCTTACCTGTCGGACGACGCGAAGACCAATTGGTCCGACTTGTTCTCCGCCGCCTTTTCGGGCGAGGACCCGATTACCGTTCAGCACATCCAGCAGGCGCTGGCCGCGTACCAGCGTTCCCAGATCTTCGTCGATACACCCTGGAGAGCGTTTCTGGAAGGCAATGACAGCGCCATTTCGGAGCAGGCGCGGGAAGGCGCCGAACTTTTCCTTGAATCGGAAGCGAATGGCGGCCTGGGGTGCGCCGGTTGTCATTCGGGAGCCAAATTCTCGAACGAAGAATTCTACAACGTAGGCTTCCCGCAAATCGGCCGGGGCAAGCGTTCCGACAACAAGGACCTCGGGCGCTGGGATACGGGCAATCTCAACCAGGTTGAGGAAAATCGTTTCGCGTTCCGGGTGCCCGCTCTCCTGAACGTGGAGTTGACCGAACCGTACGGCCATGCCGGCACCTTCCAGACGCTGGAGCAGGTGCTGCATTACCATGCCAATCCGGAGAGTGAAGTCTCCAATTTTGGTTTCGGACTTGACCATCTGGATCAGTTTATCAATCGAGATATTGATTACCCCTATGCCGAGGATTACACCCTGGAGGCCCAGGCGGCTCAGAGTTTTGCCCAGGCAAAATCAGAACTCCCGGAGCGCCCCCTGACCACTGAGGAAGTGGATCAGCTAGTGGCGTTCCTTCAGACGCTCACGGATCCGTGCGCCGCCGACGCCCAGTGCCGGGATCCCTGGGTCCCCGAGGCCGACAACGAAGAGAACAACCCGGACGGCAATCTCCTGGTCAAGGGAGAGAGTTTTACGGAAAATCTT
>CAZHGU010000018.1:0-12629 GCA_964532105.1 uncultured Alcanivorax sp.
GAAGTGGCGACGTCCCGCGTCTCCGGTGTGGAACTGGCCGGTGCGCCGGTGCAGCTGCTCCGGGCGCGCGGAAGCGTCTGGGATGGCGCGGCGCGGTGGCGTTGGCACGAGCGTTCGGGCCGGCTCGACTGGGCCATGGACTGGCGCGGCCTGACGCCGGGTCTGGAGCTGGCACTGACCGGCCGCGATCTGGAACTGACGGGCTGGCTGGGCGGCGGTTCGTCGCGCCTGCGGGCCCGGGGCTGGGAACTGGATCTTCCGGTAGCCCTGATTGCGCGTCAGGTGGAACGCGGCGGGGCCGAGGGCCGCCTGACCGGGCAGCTGCAAGAGCTGGACTGGCGCGACGGCCAGGTCCGGGCCCTGGAGGGCGAACTGCGCTGGAGCGGCGGCCGGGTACGCTGGCAGCCCGACGGCAACGCGGAGCTGCCGCCACTGGACGGTCGTTTGTACATGGCTGACGGCGCGGCGCGTGCCGAGGTCACGGACCCGGACGGGCAACAGCTGGCGGATGCCCGAGTGCAAGCCGGGGAGATGCAGCTTCGGGTCTACCGCGCCTGGCCCATGCTGCTGGGTGTAAGCAGCGGCGGGCAGGCCTCGGATGTCGTGCTGGAGGTCAGCCGTCCCCTCTTCGGGCAGGGAGCACGTGGCAATGGCTGATGACGGCTGGATGATGCCTCGCCGGAGTCCCGGATGAGTCTGAAACAACGCCTGCAAGATACGGCCTTCTGGCTCTCGGCGCTGCGCTATGGGTTGCCGCTGGTACTGGTGGTGTTTCTGGCGGCGCTGCTGGCGGATACCGTCTGGCTCTGGGTTTCCGGGCCCAATGATCCGGTGCCCCGGGATCCGGATCTGTCCCGGCTGCAAGCGCTGGAATCCGGCGAAAGCAGCGAACGTCTCCAGTATGAACAGGTGCGCGACTGGGCGTTGTTCGGCACCTGGCAGGATCAGACGAGCAACAATAGCGGGAACGGGGAAGAACCCGTGGATGCCCCCGAAACCCGTTTGCAGCTGGAGCTGCTCGGGGTCTTCCAGACGGGCGCGCAGGGCCAGAGTCCGGGCGCCATTATTGCCGAGGAGGGCGACAACGGCGAGCTCTACCGTGTGGGGGATCGCCTGCCCGGCAACGCCCGGCTGGAGCAGGTCCATGCGGATCGCGTTATCCTGCGCCGGCAGGGCCAACTGGAAACGCTCAAGCTGGAATCACCCGGTCTGGACGGCGGCGTGCAATCCGTGGACCGCTCCGATGACCAACGCTCCCGGGAGGACGACAAGGATTCCGGCGGGGACCAGGACGAGGACGGACCCGCCATGTCCGGCGATGTGGAGGAACAGCGCGAGCGCATCATCCGCGGGCTGGGCCTGGAATCCAATGATGAAGGCTATGTCATCGGCGAAAGCGCGCCGGCGCAGCTGCTTGATCGTGCAGGGCTTAAACCCGGCGATGTGGTGGTGTCGGTCAACGGCCATGACGTGGGTCAGAAGAAAGCGGATCTGGCGGCGCTGAAGGAATACCATGACCGCGGCAGCGCCGAGGTGGTAATACAACGCGGCAGCCAGCGGTTTACAGTGACGGTGCCGCCGTGACACGGGAACACCCGGAGTGAGGATGATGACAAGAACCCGATGCCAATGCGTACTGGGCCTGTTGCTGGCGTTGCTGCTGAGTCCGGCGGTGCAGGCTCAGGATAGCGAGGGCGTCAGCCGCGCCGATGACGGCTGGACGGTGAATATCCGCAACGCGGATATCCAGGCCTTTATCAACCAGGTCGCGGAAATGACCGGCCGCAACTTCGTGGTCGATCCGCGCGTGCGGGCCCGGGACGTCACCGTGGTCTCCCACAAGCCGCTGTCGCAGGAACAGGTCTATGAACTCTTTCTGTCCGTGCTGCAGGTGCACGGCTATGCGGCGGTACCCACTGCCGGCGCCACCAAGATTGTGCCCAACACCAATGCCAAGCAGTCCAATCTGCCGCTGACGCAGGAAGGTGAGGAAGGCGAGCAGGGCGAGAAACTCATTACCCGGGTGATTCCGCTGGACAATGCCCCGGCGGAGCAGCTGGTGCCGGTCCTGCGCCCGCTGGTGCCCCAGTACGGCCATCTTGCCGCCGTGGCTTCGGCCAATGCCCTGATCATCAGTGACCATGTCAGCAATATTCAGCGCATCGAGGCCATTATTTCCCATATCGACGGGGCGGATTCGGATCAGGTGGAGGTGATCGAACTGGAGCACGCCTTCGCCGGGGACATGGTCGAGTTGCTCCAGGACATGACGTCCAAGGCACAGGGGGGTGGACGCGGCGACAAGTCGGGTGGCCTGACCCTGGTGGCGGATGAGCGCACCAACAGCCTGGTGATCAAGGGCAATGAAGATGTGCGCGAGCGGCTGCGTCGCATGGTTCGTGAACTGGACGTGCCTCAGGACGAATCCGGCAGTGTTCATGTTGTCCGCCTTGCTCATGCGGATGCCGAAGACACCGCGGAACTGCTCAAGGGTTTCGCTGATAGTGCTCAAAAAGCCAAAGGCCAGAACGGCGGTGACGGTGGCGGGGGCGGCAATGAGGCGGTGTCGATCCAGGCGGACACCTCGCTCAATGCCCTGGTGATCCGCGCCGAGCCCGGGCTCATGAAGAAACTACGTTCGGTGATTGATCAACTGGACGTGCGCAGGGCCCAGCTGCTGATCGAGGCGGCCATTGTCGAGATCAGTGGCGGCAAGGGACTCGATCTGGGCTTTCAGTACGCCGCCGGCAATGAGGAAGAGGGCGTGGCGGGCGTGAACTTTTCCAATTTCGGCGTCAGTGTGAACGATATTATCGGCGCCTTGCGTTCCGATGAGGCGCCCGAAAGCGGGCTTTCCGACGGCATTACGGTGGGCGGCGGCGAACGCGACGCCGACGGCGACTTTCAGTGGGGCGGCTTTGTTCAGGCACTGGCGTCCACGAACAAGGTCAACCTGTTGTCCACACCCAGCATTCTGACGCTGGACAATCAGGAAGCATCCATCATCGTGGGCGAGAACGTGCCCTTTGTGACCGGCACCAGCACCAATACCGGCTCGGGCGTGTCCAATCCCTTCCAGACCATTCAGCGCGAGGACGTGGGCCTGACACTCAAGGTGACGCCGCATCTGGCCGGGGATAAGTCCATCCGGCTGGAGCTGGAACAGGAAACCTCGGACGTGAAATCCGGCGGCGATGTTCAGGCGTCGGATCTGATCACCACCAAGCGCGAAATCAAGACCACGGTGCTGGCCGAGGATCGCCAGACCATTGTCCTGGGCGGGCTCATTCGCGACAGCATGGACAAGACCGTGAACAAGGTGCCGCTGCTGGGCGATATCCCCCTGCTGGGGTATCTGTTCCGCTCCACCAGCACCAGCCGGGAAAAGCAGAATCTGATGGTTTTCCTGCGACCCACCATTCTGGTGGACGGTGAACGCCTGGTGGAGTTGACACGGCGCAAGTATCTGGGCATCTCGTCCATGCAGTTCCGGGTCAATGAGCGTGGCGAGCTGGAACGGTTGGTGGATGAACCGCTGCCGGCCACTCCGGATCAGCTGTTCCAGGGGCGCAAGGGCGTGCCGCAGGACATGAAGGATCGTCTGGAGGCGCAACTGGAAAGCGAGGGCGACGAAGAGGAGGACGCCAACGCAGAAGAAACCGAAAGCCCGGACGACAACTGAGGGATCAGTTGCCGGTTTTTTCCAGGTTCTGCAATTTCTCGAGCACACGCTCGACGCGTTCCAGTTTTTCGGGCAATTCCGAATCCGGCGGTGCCAGGGGCTCGACCTTTTGCCAGATGGCCCGCGCTTCGCGGTAATCGCCCCGGGCATAGCGGGCATCGCCCTCGTTCATGGCGGTACGGAAACGCTCGCGGCTGAGAATTTCCACCCGCGCGGTGAGCTCTTCCGGCAAATACTCTCCGCCATGCTCCCGGACCAGGGCACGCAACTGCAGCAGAGCGTCCAGCTCGCCGCTGTCCCGGTATTGCGCCAGCAGTGAACGCGCCTTTTCACGCCGTTGGCGGGTCTGTTGCTGCCGACGGCGTTCCTGCCGGGCCTGTGAACGTCGGGACAGCGCCTGGTGTTTCTCCCGGGCCCGGGCCAGCAAGTCCCGGGGCACCGTGTCCGCGTGCAGCGCCCGGGCACTGCTGAGATAATCATGAGCACGCTGCCAGTCTTCGCGCTCGACAAACCAGCGGCCGTGTTCCACCAGTTCTTCGGCCAGTTCGCGGTTGCGTTGCCGCCAGTGCTCGTAGCGGTGTTCACTCGCCGCATCGGTGTAGTTCGTCAGCCGGGCGGCCTGTTCGGAGCTGGACAGACGCCACCGGGTCTCCGCCAGCAGCAGGTCCCCGGTGGTCTTGCGACGCTGGTATTCCTCGCGTTCGCGCAATCGCTCGCGGGCCTGCCGCAGTGTCGAGCTCGGGCGCCACTGGTTCATGGCGTCGGCCAGCACCTGCCAGACCTGCTCCCATTCCCCCTGACGGGCCAGTTGCTCGGCGTGTTCGATCTTTTCCTGCTCGAAGGTTTCGATCTCGGCCCGCAGTCGGGGTAACAAATCCTGTACCCGTTCATGATCCGGATGATCGCCATCGAGATGTTCGGCAATATACAGCGCCCGGTCATAGTGGTTGTCCGCCCGGGCCTTTTGCAGATCGGCCAGCGGATCCTCGCTTTGCATGAGGGCCAGACGTGCACAGCCTGACAGCATGATCAGCGCGGTCAGCATCAGCGCACCAGCTGCACGCTTCAGGCCACGCTGAGTACGCAACGGGCTTCCCACCAGCCTGTTAAGGGGTCTAAACACCGGATTGCTCCATGAGTTGATCGACCACTTCGCGCACTCGTTGCTCCATGAGGGCTTCGGATTGTGGATGCACACCCTCCACTTCATAGGTGGCCACGGGTTCGCGCTTGCCCCGCACTTCCATATGGCTCGCCCGGGCGTAGCGCACCCGCGAGATTACATTGGGATCCCGGAGGATGGTTTCGGGCACGATGATCTGTCCTTTGTCCCCGAGGTTCGACAACCGCGAGGCCAGATTCACGGCGTCGCCCACGACCGTGTACTGCATGCGATCCCGCGAACCCAGATTCCCCGCGAGCATGTGCCCCGCATTCAGCCCCACGCGGAATTCCACCGTGGGCAGCGCGTGCTCGTGCCGTTGTTGGTTGAGCCGGTTGACCACGCGCTGGATCATGACGGCGCAGCACAGGCCGTGATACAGGTGCTCCGGGTCGGTTTCGGGTACGCCGAAAACCACCATGGCGCAGTCGCCCATGTATTTGTCGATGGTTCCCCGGTAAAAGGTGGCCGCCAGGGTGATGGCATCGAAATAGGCATTGAGCAGCTCCGCCACCTCGTCCGGTTCCATCTGCTCCGACAGTTCCGTGAAACCGACAATATCGGCGAACAGTACCGTGGCCTCCACATCCCGGCCGCCGAGTTTTACCTGTTGCAGATCCGCCATCATCTTGCGCGCCACGGAGGGACTGACAAACCGCGAGAGCACGCGTTCCACCTGGTTTTTCTCCAGCAGGCCCGAGGCCATCTTGTTGTAGGAATCGATCAGCAGACCGATTTCATCATTGCGGCGCTGGGGAATCCGGTAATGCAGGTCGCCGGAGCCGATGGCGTCGGCCGCTTCCAGCAGATGATTGATGGGGCGGGACAGACGGCGGCCGGCCAGAAAGGCCGCGATCACGGCCACGGCGATCATGATCAGCGTCGCCGTGATGATGGTGTCACGTACCGCTTGCTGGGCCTGCTGAATGGGACGCGCGGACAGGGTCACCGCCGCATAGCCGGCGGTCATGTCCCGCACTTCCACCGGGGTGTAATAGGTGGTCATGGGCTCTTCGCCGGCGTGCCATCGCCGGGGCGCGTTCACTTCGGACGGATGGGGCGTGCCGGGCATGCGCCCCGCCGAGTCCAGCATCTCGCCCTCGGGCGAGAACAGGGCCGCCCCCCCGAGGGTATGACTGCCCACCAGATTGTTCACCAGTACCTTGAGGGTGAAATGGTCGTCGGCGAGCATGGGCTCGCGGGCGGTATCGGCCAGCTGACCGGCAAGCGCCCGACCGTAGCCGTCGGCCTGGGCCCGCATGTGCTCCATCTGACTGTTGATCAGGGTGGTGCCCAGTACCGTCATGGCCAGGGTGATCAACACCGAGATGGACAACCCCAGTTTCCAGGCCACGGGCAGGTAGGACGGCAGCAAGGGACTCAGCCCGTCGCCCAGATTCCGGCCGATATTGCGAAATTTTCCTGCCAGTGATTCGGTCACGCGGCCTCGTTCACGAAAGAATGCTGTTATGCTTGTAGGCGGCCCATGACCCGGTCCCGGAAGCCGGGATTCGTTGCTTGCATGCGGGGCCAGAGCCGGGTGATGCCGAGCCTGAACACAACTCTAGCACTTCAAGGGCGGGCTGTCGGGAGCCTGTCGCCCGAACCAACAGGGAGGCGTCCATGAGTTTTATTCGGGAAACCGGTATCGAAGCCAACGAGTTGCGGTTTTACCTGGGTGAAGCCGGCAGCCCGGAGCAGCCCCTGGTGCTGATGCTCCACGGTTTTCCCGAATGCTGGGCCTCCTGGCGCTTTCAGATGCCGGTGCTGGCGGAATCCGGCTATTACGCCGTGGCCCCGGATCTGCGCGGCTACGGCGGTACGGACGCCCCCGAGGGTGTGGCCGCCTATTCACAGCGCGAACTGGTGCAGGATGTGGTGGCGCTGATCGAGGCGCTGGGGCATTCGGAGGCCGTGCTGGTAGGCCATGATTTCGGCTGCGCGCTGGCCTGGCAGGTGGCGCGCGAGCATCCGGAGAAGGTGCGCGCTCTGGTGGCGTTGTCCGTGCCCTATGGCGGTCCGGCGCCGGAGCCGCCCACCGAGACCATGAAACGGCGTTTCGGGGATCACTTCTTTTACATGCTCTATTTCCAGCAGCCGGACATTCCCGAGCGGGAGCTGGAAGCGGATGCGGGCGACAGTCTGCGGCGCATCTTCCATGCGCTGTCCGCCGACGCCGACATGCACCAGGTATTCGCGCCGCGCAAGGACGGCGGTTTTCTCGACACCATGCCCCGGCCCGCCGAGCAGCCGCACTGGATGCGGGAGGTGGATCTGGACTACTACGTCTCGCGATTCCGCGAACACGGTTTCACCGGGCCGCTGAACTGGTATCGCGCACTGGATCTGCACTGGCGTCAGACACGCCGGGATCAGCACTGGCAAATTACACCACCCACCATCTTCATTGCGGGTCGCCAGGATCCGGTGATCGCCCTGAACCGCAAGGCGCTGGAGCGCATGCCGGAGTATCTGGAGGATCACCGGGGCACCTGGTTGCTGGACGACTGTGGCCACTGGACCCAGATGGAGCAGCCCGCCCAGGTGACGAGCCTGCTGATGGAATTCATCGAAGCACTCGACCGGGAAACGGCTCCCGCCTCGTCCTGAGCTGAGCGCGCAAGGGGTTTTTCAACAGTCTGCTAGACGGCGATATCGATGCCGTGGTCCTCGCGGTCGGTCAGGATTTCAAAGGCGGCGCCGTTGCGGCTGACCAGCTCCCACTGTTCCCCGCCGTCGGTGAGCACGGCGCGGCAGCGCGCGATCTTGGTGTTCAGGCAGGTCTTGTTGCCGCCGGGCGGGTTGTAATAAGTCAGGCCTGTAAAGGCGGCCGGGTCCGCCTCGATGGCCACACGCAAGTGGGTATTGCCCTTGCGGGTGGCAAAGGACCAGCGGAAAAACCGGTAATGGCCCCGGGAGGTGAGCGCGGTGGCCATGCGGTTGAAGCGGTATTCGCGGTCTTCCAGGCGCAGACAGGCAATGGTGAGCCGGGGTGTGGGCACCGGGCCCACTTTTACCCGTGCCGTGGCGCACTCCAGCATGGCCTCGGGGGCGTTGTCGAAACCCATCACCTGACCCCAGGCGTACTGATGGGTGTGCTCGCTGCCCCAGTTATGATTTTCGCTGCCGTGCCAGCCGGTCACGTCAATGGTTTCGCCGTCCACGGTCAGATTGCCGTGGAATTGCACATGGGGACGACTGACCACGGACTTGGCCTTGGGGAAGGGCGCCTTGTAGAAGGCTTCCGGCAGCAGCAGCAGGGACGGATCCCCGTCATCATATTCCAGCTGCCAGTCTATGCGGTGGTGTTCGCTTTGGGCGCTGCCCTCCGCCCGGCCGCTTTCCAGATGGGCCGGGCCGATATTGATGTTCATCCCGTTTTTGTCGAAATGGCAGCTCTGGATGTCGTATTCCTGCTTGGAGGCCACGACCCGTTCGGCCCGGCCGTCGAAATAGATGGCCCAGAGTTCGCCGAGCTGCTTGCGTGTCCCGTCCGCCGGGACAAAGAGGGTATAACGGATCCAGAAAGCGCGCGCGTCCCGGGGATGATTGCCCCGCAGGAACCAGGATTCGTAGTGGCCGCCGCGGCCGGGATATTGACTGCCGTGAAAGGGAATCAAAACGAACCTCCGTATTCACCGAAAGCGTTGTCCGAGCGGGTCAGACGCAACGCCCGGAAGGGAAAGGCGAGCATGGAATCTTGATAGCGTACTTCCGCGGTGCCGATGGGCTCGCCGCCGCGATAGACAGTCATGGGACAGGTTGTCAGCGAGTGCCGCAGCTGGCGCAGACTGTATTGCTTCCTGCCCGCCACATGCAGCTGGCCCAGTTCGGGATGTTCGAAATCCAGCCAGTAATGCGGGCCGACAGGCTTGAGCGTCAGTTCGCCCTGGCAAGCCAGCTCGCTGCCGTCGAGCGTGACCCGGCCACGAAAGCTGCGGGGGACGGAAAACCGGAAAATGTGCGGCGTAAAGGAACGCAGCTCGAAGGCGAAATCCCGCGTCCGGTCTTCTCCGTTCAGCTGCAGCCAGCCGCGCATGGTTTCGCTCAGCGCCACTCCGGTCGTCATGGGTTCGCCTCCGTTTCAGCCGCAGGATGTCAGGCCGCGTCCGCCCGGGCAATACGCTCGGCCAGCCGCGCGGCGGCACGCGAGGCCAGGGCCATGATGGTCACCTGGGGATTGGCCGCCAGGGCCGAGGGCACATTGCTGCCGTCCATGACGTACAGGCCCTGCCAGCCGAACACGGCATGGTCGGTGTCGCAGACGCCGTCATCCGGACTCCGGGCAATGCGCGCCGTGCCCAGTGGATGATAGGCGGTCATCATGAAATCCATGGGCTTGCGCCGTCCGCGGAGATAGTCCATGAGCTCCTGTTCGTTGCGCACCGTGATCATGGAACGGGTGCCCGGTAGATAGACTTCCTTCGCTCCGGCGGCGAAATACATCTTGCCCAGCCACTCCACGCCCTGGAGAAAGGTGGCGAAGTCCCGCTTGTTCATGTGGTAGGTCACCAGCGGAATATCCGGATGCGGGCCCTTGCGGACACGGCCCTCACTGGTATCGCGGACCATGAAACCGAAATAGGCGGTCTGCTGGTAGCGCTCGGTGAAATGAACATAGTCCTTGCCGTAAAGGCTGTTCAGCAGGCCGTGTCCGTGAAAGGGAATGGTGCCGCCCTCGAAGACGGGCCCGTCCGGCGACAGGTCCGAAACGCCGAAACCCTGGGGAATGTGGCGCGAATTGTCGAAGTTGCGATCCGGGAACCAGCCGTTGACCGCGCCCGCGGGATGCACGGTCAGATGCCGGCCCAGATGCGGGTTCTTGACGCCGTTGTCCTGCAACAGACGCGGTGTAAGGAAGGTGCCGGCGGCCACGATCACACTGGGTGCCTTGAGGGTGAGCCGCACGGTGCGCCCGTCCGAGGTGATGCCCCGGGCACGCACGCCCGACACCGTCTGGTTCTCGTGCAGAATCTCGTCCGCCTTGAAGCCGGTGAACAGAAAGGCACCCCGCTCCAGCGCGCGCGGAAAATAGCTCACATTGGTTGACTGCTTGGCGCCCGTGGGACAGCCGAACTGACACAGTCCCTGCCCGTCGCAGCCGGGCGCATTGCGTGGCAGCGGATGGTATTGTTCAAAACCCAGCTTGTGCGCCCCCTCGGCGATCACGTTGCCGATGTCGCCGATGTATTTGGGATCGGCGTATTCCACACCCAGCACATCCTCGACTCCGCGGAACCAGGGCTCGAGTTCTTCCTCGGTGAACTCGCTCAGGCCCTTGTCCTGGCGCCAGCGCCGCAGTACTTCGTTGGGCGGGCGCATGGCCGTGCCGGAGTTGATGGTGGTGGAGCCGCCCACATTCTTGCCGATGGGCACGGGCATGAGCACATTGCCGATGGCGCCGGTCGCGCCCCAGGCACGGTAGAGCTTGGGGATGACTTCGGTGAGCTTGCCGTTGAAATGGGTACGGTTGTAGTACTCGCCTTCTTCCAGCAGCACCACGGCCAGCCCGCGGCTGGCCAGTTCATAGGCGGCCGCCGCGCCGCCCGCGCCGGTGCCGATGACCACCACTTCCGCTTCCAGCTCCTGGTCCTCGTCCAGTTCGTCCGGCGTGGTGATCTGAGCCTCGCCGCGGAAGTGCTCGATCTGGCTGGGGACCTGCACCGACGGACGCTGGCCGTTATTGCGCTGGCGGTCTTCGTCCAGCGTATAGGCGGCCTTGAAGGGCGTGGTGGCGGCGCGCAGGAGATTGCCGCCCATCAGCGAGGGGCTCAGCCGGTTGAGAAAGCGTTCGCGTTCTTCCACCGGGGCCCGGGAAAAACGCTTGCCGTGCGTGCTGAAATAACGCATTTCCAGCCACCAGAGCCCGGAATTGAACGCCCGGATGAGCCAGGGATGGCCCTGCACATAGCCCGCGGCCGTTGCCGTCAGCTGGTGCGGATCCCCGGCGGGTTCGCGTTCACCGGCGGGGAACATGGCTTCGGCCAGGGCCAGGGCAATGGGCCGGGTTCGCGATGTCAGTACCGTGGCGTTCATACTTCAGACGCTCTTTGTTATCAAGGATTCGGGGACAGCCCCCTGAGTCTAGCAATTCTGGTCACAGTGACTTGTCCCGCTCCGCAGAAAGAACTGCGTCGCGGGGCAATAGTCGTCATACTATAGTACCGGAAACAGAAGCCCACGGGGGACAGGGTTCGGCTCTGATTGTATGACCCGGATCAGCCGCTCTTGCGCTTCAGGGGTTTGACGTTGTCCGGCACCGGGCGATTCGTCGAATCCGTTTGGGGATCCTGCCCGCCCTTGCCGAAGGTTTCCGGCACTACCTGATAACCCGTATTGACGATGAATTCGGCCGTTTTCGGGAAGGCGTAGTACATGAACAGCGAAAACAGGCCGAAGGGTGTGGTCTTGCGCTTGGGCCGCTTGACGATCACCTCGCAGAGCCAGTTGACCGCCTGCTCCGGCGACAGCGCCGGGAAGTAATCATAGATCTTCGTGGGCGCGATCATGGGCGTGCGCACCAGCGGATAGTTCACCAGCGAGAAATGAATGTTCTCGTGGACGAATTCCGTGGCCGCGGCCATGGTCCAGCCTTCCAGCGCGAATTTCGAGCCCAGATAGGCGGAAAAGCGCGGCGGCGCATTCTGCACGCCCACGGTGGAGACATTGATGATATGGCCGCCCCGGCGTTCGCGCATCTGCGGCAGCAGGTTCATGGCCATGCGGATGGCGCCGAAGTAGTTCAGCTGCATGGTGCGCTCGTAATCGTGGTAGCGATCGAAGGAGCGCTTGACGGAACGGCGGATGGACCGGCCCGCGTTATTGATCAGGATGTCCACCTGGCCGTGATCGCTGAGCACCTGCCGGCAGAAGCTGTCCACGCTGTCCGGGTCCGCGATGTCGCAGCGGTAGGCATGGGCGCTGCCGCCTTCCGAACGGATATCGTCCACCAGATCCTGGAGCTTCTCGATGGAGCGCGCGGTCACGGCCACGGTGGCGCCGGCGCGCGCCAGCCGCCGGGCGAGCCCGCCGCCAATGTCCGAGCTGGCCCCCGTGATGACCACCACCTTGCCCTCGACCCGCCGGCGCAGCGCGCGCCGGGGGGTAACCCGGTAGCGCAGTCCGGCGACGGAGTTGTCCACCGCGCGGCGAAAGTGCGGGATCACATCGGGTACGCCCAGTTGAATAGCCCTGTCCTTGTGTTCTTCCTCCGAAGCCAGATGTTCGCGCCAGTAGCGCCAGAGCTGGCCGGCATAGCTCTCCAGCGGCGGCACTTCGATGCCGCTGCCGGCCAGGGCTTCGCGCGTGTTGCGGTTGTCGAAACGGGCGGGCAATTCCAGCAGCTCCAGGATTTCCACCGGAATGCCCAGCGGGTTCAGCAGTCGTTGCAGGTTCTGGCGCACCGCCGGTTGTTCCAGCAGCCCGCGCGCGGCACGGTTGTCGAGCAGTGGCGAGACATCCGGGCCCGCGCTGATGGACGGTCCGCCCGCCGCGCGCGAGAAGATGTGCAGCAGTTCGTGCACGCCGTAATGGTGCGAATCCGTCAGGAAGAAGGTCTGGCCGTCCCGCTCGGGCAGATGGGCAATCCAGTCCATGGCGTCGGCGACGAAATCCACCGGCACCAGATTCATCAGACCCTTGGTACGCGGCGCGGGCAGCGTCAGGCTCGGCGGCACGGCCTTTTGCAGCATCCGGACCACGGGAAGCATGTAATAGGGGCCGTCGGCCTTGTCGATCTCGCCGGTTTGGGAATGGCCCACGACCATGGAGGGACGATAGGTCCGG
>CAZHGU010000019.1:0-12341 GCA_964532105.1 uncultured Alcanivorax sp.
GCCACAGGGTTTCCGCGCACGCGGAATGCACATCATCGCCACAGACCCGATAGAGTTCATGGCCTTCTTTCCGGATATCCGTTTCCGTATTCTCCAGCCGGTAAACCCCTTCGGAATCATTGACTTCCAGCGTCCAGGCATCGCCATCGAAATCATAGTGCAGATGCCAGTTGAACGCCTCCGGCTCGATCTGCACCCGTGCTTCCGCGGGCGCACCCTCGGGGTCCGCGAAGGCGGGCAGCCGGGCGTCCGACTCCCGGGGCGCACGGACCGGCAACTCCAGTTCACTCTGTTCCGACCACAGCGTCAGCGCCACCGGCTCGGGCGAGGGCCAGATCAGGGGCCAGTAGGCGGAACTGACACTGACCCGGATGCGATGGCCGGCCGGAAAATGCTGCGCAATATCATTGAGCTGGACCCGCACTTCATACGGCTCGCCCGGCTTCAGTGCTTGTGGTTCGGCATGGCTGTCGCGGTGCGCGAGATTGAGCACGCCCCAGGTGACCCGCGTGGAAGCGCCGTCCGGCGCCACGTCGCACAATCGCACCGCCACCTGGGCCTGCGGCCGGTCGGCGGCCAGCACCAGCCGGACCACGGGCGCGCCCAGGATCTCCAGCGGCTCGTCCAGTGGTGGCGTGTCGAAGCTCAGCGAATCCGCGTCCGCTTCGCGCTGATCACCGGGCATGTCCGGACCGGCGGAATAGGAGCACCACTTGCCACCGCTCAGTCCAGTGCGCAGGGGGGACTGACACGGCAAGGGTTCGCTCGCTTGCGCCGGCCCGTTTTCGGCGGCAACCAGCCCGGTCCGAGCCAGGCTGAAGTGTTGCGGCGTTATGCCTTCGGCGGGCCATTCCTGCTCGGCGATCCAGCGCCCCGGACGTTCCACATAACGGGTGGCGGGCCGGACACTGTCCTGCATGAAAGCGCGTATGCGCGGCTCGTCCATGATGCCGGTGTCCTTGTCCTTGAGCCAGTAATCCCACCAGCGCAGGGTTTCCTGGAGAAAGCCGATGGCGGGCCCGGGCACACCCAGGTGGGGATACTTGTGGCTCCAGGGACCCACCAGGGCCTTGCGGGGCACATCCAGCTCGCGCATCAGCCGGAACACGGAATTGGTATAGCCGTCCGCCCAGCCGCTGACGGCATAAACCGGGCAATCGATAGCGCTGAAATCCTCACAGACCGAGCCGTGACGCCAGAAGTCGTCGCGGCGCTGATGCGAAGCCCAGCTCTCCAGCCAGAGCCCGCTGCCGCGCAGCCGTTCAAACCAGGCCTCACGCCAGTTTTCCCCGAACAGGGCCGGATCCGGCGGACAGCTGTTGTGCGCGAACATGACCCCGGCCCAGGAAACATTGTCCGCGAGCATGCAGCCGCCCATGTAGTGCACGTCATCGGCATAGCGGTCATCGGTGGAGCATACCGTCACCACGGCATGCAGTTCCGGTGGCTTCAGCGCGGCGATCTGCAGGCCGTTGAACCCACCCCAGGAAATGCCCAGCATGCCGATCCTGCCGGTGCACCAGGGCTGTTCCGCGATCCAGCGCAGAATGGCCAGGCCGTCATCCAGTTCCTGTTGTGTGTACTCGTCTTCCAGTACACCTTCGGATTCGCCGCTGCCGCGGATATCCACCCGTACGCCCGCATAGCCGTGGCCGGCATACCAGGGGTGGTTGATGGAATCCTCCGGCGTGCGCAGATCACGCTTGCGGTAGGGAATGTATTCGAGAATCGCCGGCACCGGGTTTTCCTCGGCGTCTTCCGGCAGCCAGATCCGCGCGGCCAGACGACAGCCATCCGGCATGGGGATCCAGACGTTTTCCAGTTCGCGGACGGCGCGGGGCCACTCCGTAACAGTCTGCATGGGATTGTTCCTGGACAGGACGCGTCTGTACGCGCCGTATATTCATAGCAAGTGTGGCATCAGGTGCCCGGTTCCGAGCGCAGGTCAAAGGGCAAACGCTCCACAATGGCCTGGTAGCGCTCCTCCAGTTCCCGGTGATCCCCAGCGCCCACATAGATCAGTGCGACCACAAAGCTGTAACTGTCCTGGTCGTGCAGCTCGGACAGCCACATGCCGGGCTTGACCTCCAGCTCCACGAAGGTACCCGGGAACTCCTCCGTGATCGCCGCCAGATCCGCCTCCGACGGCACCTTTTCCACCCAGGCGTCGTCGTGCTTGCGCAGCCAGAAAGCACCGGCGCAGGCAAACTCGCCGCGGCCTTCCGGCAGATGCGGATCCTTGCCCAGTGCGATTTCCACAGCCACATGATGATTGGATACGCCGTGCACCTTCTGGAAGAGATCGCTGTGGTGCTGGGCAATGCGCGTGTTGATCTCGAGCAGGCTGATCTCGTCGCGCTGCACGTCCCGGAAGAACTCCATGTTGAACGCGGAACGGTCGAAACCGATCTGCCGAAGTACCCGCCGGGCCACGGAGATCATGCGTTGCTGAACGGATTCAGGCATCTGTGAGGGATACTGGTAACTGGCAAAGGAGGAACTGGCCGGCTCGCGCACCGAATCCACCACGCCGTGCACATGAACCTCGCCGTTGTGGACATAACCCTCCAGGGTGCACATGTCGCCCACCAGCAACTCCTCGGCCAGGCAATAATGCCCGCCCACCGAGGCAATTTCCGGCGGCAGATCAATGTGTTCCAGAATCCGGTCAAAGGGTTCGGCGAAGCGGTGAATATGCTCGCGGATTTCCGCGATGGCATTGGCGAAGTCCGTCTCGTTTTCCACCCGAAAACCCAGATAGGAACCGGCGGATTTCACCGGCTTGAGCCAGAACGGAAAGGGCAGCTCCAGCTGCTCCAGGGGATCGTCCTCGAAGGGATCCACCAGCTGGAAGTCGGGGATCGCATCAGGCACCACCTTGTGCTGCTCCAGCCGGGACCAGTACTTGTGCTCGCACTTGAGCATGGCCTCCAGTCCCAGCGCCGGCAGTCCCATCCTGTGCGCCAGCAGGGGCAACAGGGTGCTCACGGGAAAATCCATGTAGCCGACAATGGCGTCGGGCGCTTGCGGCGCCTCACGCAGCTGGGCCTCGGCCCGGCTGAGCATGGACTCGATGGGAAACTCCTGCGCATAGAGGATTTCCTCGGGCGTGAGCAGACCGTGAAAGCTGTACTCGCCGGCGCCCGGCAACGCCTCCAGCTTGGCCCGGTTGAAATCATTCAGACCCAGCACATAAATCTGCTTCATTGCCGACCCCGTGGTGGCATTACTCATCGGGTTTTCTCCCCGTTGTAATCCGGTCCAGAAAGTAAAGCGGGGCGCATCAAACAGCCGTTTTACACGGGACACCCCGGGGCCAGCCTACGTGAACCCGGCCCGTTCGCCCAACCCCGTGGTGCCGCGACCCGTATCACAGCATACCCCGGAAAGCGCCGTTTTGCGGCCTTTTGCCGACGAGAGGCCATTCTTCCCGTAGCCAATGGGCGGACAAGGGGTTATCGTTGCTCAAGTGCCTCAACATGGGCGCGGTAGACAGAAAAGGAACAACCATGCTTTATCGCCACCTCAATGATCTTCTCGACACCAAACGCGTCGTCTCCGACGATACCTGGAGCAGCCGCCGGCTGGTACTGCGCAACGACCGCATGGGCTATTCCCTGCACGATACAGTCATTCAGGCGGGCACCGAACACCGGGTCAATCACAAGCATCACCTGGAAACCCTGTATTGCATTCGCGGCGACGGCGAGGTGGAGTCACTGGACGACGGCACCCGGCACATTCTGAGCCCGGGCGCGGTGCTGGCCTTCAACCGCGGCGAAGCCTATATCCTGCGCGCGCATCAGGAACTGCAGCTGGTCTGCGTCTACAACCCGGCGCTGAGCGGTCAGGAAATGCTGGACGACGAAGGCTCCTTCAGCCGTTTCGCCGAGGAAACCATCTTCGTGATCGGGCTCAACGACTGGAACCGGGACATGCTGTCCACCATCGACCGGGCGGAGCACTACAACTTCATCAAACTGCTCGACAGCGACAAGATCCTGGAAACCCAGGAATATCCCATCGAGGAGATCATTCACGAGGCGAAGCGCCAGCTGCGCGGACACAACGGCACCATTGACGGGCTCATTCACTACATCGATTTTCCGGTGAGCACCATTGTGCCCATTATCTGCGACAGCTTTGATCTTCCGTCGGCAACCCTGGAATCCGTGCTCAAGTGCGAACACAAGTACTGGTCCCGGGTGGAGCAGCGCGCCGCCGTTCCGGACAATGTGCCGAGCTTTGCGCCCTTCAACCCCTTTGACGAGAATCCGCTCGAACAGCTGTTGGAGACGATGGACTATCCGTTCTGGATCAAGCCGGTCAAGTCGTTCTCCTCCTACCTGGGCTTTCGTATCGACAACGCCGAGCAGTTCGCCGAAGCGCTGGAGGAAATCCGGGCCAACATCGGTCGTTTCTCCGGACCCTTCAACTACCTGCTCGACATGATCGACATGCCCTCGGAACTGGAAAACATCGGCGGCGAATACTGTCTCGCCGAGGGCATTATCGGCGGCATGCAGTGCACCCAGGAAGGCTATTCGTTCAACGGCGAAGTCGAGGTCTACGGCACCGTGGATTCCTTCCGCGAGGCGAACCTGACCACCTTTTCCAGTTACCAGTACCCCACCATACTGCCGGACGAGGTGCTCGAGCGCATGACCGGCGTTACCCGTCGTGTCATCCGCCAGATGGGCTATGACAACGCGCCCTTCAACATCGAGTATTTCTGGGATCGGGAAACGGATCAGCTCTGGCTGCTGGAAATCAACACCCGGATCTCGGAATCACATTGCGAGCTGTTCCAGAAGGTGGACGGCGCTTCGCACCATCAGGTGGCGGTGGAGCTGTCCACTGGACGCAAGCCCACCTTCCCGCACCGCAAGGGCAAGTTCAACATTGCCGGCAAGTTTTTCCTGCGCGAATGGGAAGACGCCTGGGTGGAAGAGGTGCCCGGCGAGGAGGTGGTGCGCCAGATCGAGCAGGAAATCATTCCGGATTCCTCCATTCAGATTGTCGCGCACAAGGGCCAGTACCTGTCCGATCTCATGGACCAGGACAGTTACAGCTACCGGGTGGCGCTTATGTGGCTGGGCGGTGCCGACAAGCAGGATCTGGAGAAAAAGCGCAAGCAGTGCGAAGAGCTGCTCTACGAGCACTTCGTTTTCAAGCGCGAAGGCGAGAACGCCGCCTGATCCGCGGCCGCGTCACGCCGAATACCATACGGATTCGGCGTGGCTGGACCCCGTATTCTACACCGACCCCTTCGCGGTTCGTATTTTTATTCCCCAGCTTCAAAAAGGCGGGAGGCATCCATGGCGCAATGGTTGCAAAAACTCGACCTGGCTTCGCTTGATTATGCCCGCTTCGATCAGTGGTTCCGCCGGGCCCTGGTGGGTACCACGATATTGTTCGGCCTGCTACAGCATTTTTTCGCCGGCGTGTCCTGGCTCAATGCCGTTTTCATCGTACTCATGGCCGGCAATGTGGGCTATTTTACCAACTTCATGGCCATCAAAATGCTGTTCCAGCCCAAGAAGGGACGGGTGCTGGGCTGGCGCGGACTGGTGCCACAGAACAAGGCCAATATTGCCTCCAGCCTGGCCGACAGTGTCCAGACGCAGCTGCTAGCGCCGGAAATCCTGCTTACCTACATCAATGAACGCGACCTGCTGGGCAAGGGTATTGATTATCTCAGCGAATGGGTGGACGACAGCCTCCAGGATGAACAGATCCGGACCCTGATCACCCATCGCAGCATTTCCTTTCTGAAAACCCGGGGCCCGGATCTGCTCACCAGCGCCTTCGAGTTCTCGGAAACCCGGCTCAAGGATCTCGCACGGGATCCGGACACTATCGAAAAGGTCTGGCAGGGACTGCGCACACGGCTGTTAGCCTGGCTGGAGGATATCGACAATCGCCGCATCGCCGCCGAACATCTCCAGCGCATTCTGCTCGAGGAAGTGCCCGAGCTCTCGAAAACCCTGAATGACGCTCTGGAGGAATACCTGCGCCGCAAGCGCGGCATGGGTTCAATCGGCCTGAGCGTCAAGCGCATCGCCTCGTTCGACAAGGACGCGATCCAGGAGCTACTCGAGCGTTTCATCAATGACCCGGATGCCGGCGAACAGATGCTGGGCATGGTGGATGTGCTGCTCGAGCGCCTGCGCGCCTATCTGGAAAGCCGCGAAACCCGGGAACTGGTGCAATCCCGCGTGGAAGACTGGGTCGCCCGTGCGAGCGACAGCGCGCGCGAAACCCTGCTGCCGGAGCTGATCGAGCGGCTGGAAGCCTGGCTCGACGATGAACGCAACTGGTCGCGGATCGAGCAATACTGCCTGGACGGACTCAAATGGGCCCGGGAACGTCTGATCGTCTATGCCCGTTCCCCCGAGGGTCAGGCGTTTCTCAAGAAGCAGCTGGAACGTCTGGTGCTCAAGCTCAATGTCACCCAGCTGGTGGAAGAGCAGGTCATGAACCTGGACACCGATGAACTGGAAAAGATGATTCTGGACAATACCGGCGGCAATCTGGTGGCCATTCAGGTGCTGGGCGGGTCACTGGGCATGGTGGCCGGTCTGATTCAGGTGCATATCGGTTTCGCCATCCCGGTGTTCGCCCTGATCGCGCTGGTCTGGCTGGACGCCTGGCGCAATCGCCTGCGCCATCCGGGCTAGCAGGCTGTTAAAAACCTGAGTACGCAACGGGTTATCAACATCCTGCCAGGCCGGCACGCAATTTGTTACCGATTACGGCGCACTCCAACTGACAGCGGCTTGATAGTGACGTTATAATTATAATGTTTTTCATGACCGCCTCGGGGGAAACACCAGCATGTGGGAACTGATCAGCGCGGCGCGCCGACGCAAACAACCGCCCACCCACGGTCTGCTGGATACAGTGTCCATGGAATTCCGGGTGGGGCTGTTCGATCTCGACCTGAACCTGCACCTGAACAACGCCAAGTACCTGAAATTCATGGACCGCTGCCGGCTGGAGCATTCGGTATGCACCGGCCTGCTGGATCACATGATCCGCGCGCGCTGCCACGCCGTGGTGGCCAATACGGAAATCAGTTTCGTGCGCGAACTCCGGCCCTATCAGCACTTCGAACTACAGACCCGGATTCTGGGCTGGGATGACAAATATATGTACTACGATCAGCGCTTCCTCTCCCAGGAAAAGCTGCATACCCATGCGCTGCTGCGCGTGGTGAATCTCTACGGCGGCAAGTCCATAAGTCCCCAGGCCATGCAGGAAATCACCGGCCTCAATCAGACCTCGCCGGCGCTGCCCGAATACGTGGAACAGTGGAAAGCCCTGCTCAAGGCCAAGCGCAAGTTCACCGAACACGCTCCGGAGCAGCTGACCCGGAAGGAATAGCTCTCCCTCTTCGCCGAAGGCTGGGACGTGACAAGCCGTTTTGCTTGCCCCTTGCGCCTTTCTACTTTCTACTCGGGCTTGTCCGGCGAGTAGGTGTAGAAGGGCGCCCAGCGCGGCTCCTGGTAGCTGCCACCACCGTAATAGAGGCCGGCTTCATCCAGTTTCAGGTGCTTGATCTCGCGCCGGGCGAAATTCGCCGGCACCTGCTGTAGTGGTCCGGCCTGCATGTAGTCCGAGGGATTGCTCACGATCTCGGTCAGATTGACCGGCTCGGTCTCGGAGTAGCGCAGGTAGTAGTCGCGACCACCTTCCACTTCCAGCGGCATCTCGAAGATGGTCTTGAGAAAGAGGATCCCCAGGGGCCGGCGCGCATAGAACTCGTAGCGGCCGCCGTGCAGTTCCAGCCAGGTATAGGCCCCGCTTTTCAGCCCGAAGAGCTTCTGCCCGTCAATGAAGAAGGTGGGCGCCTGGACTTCCTCATAGCCCCAGCGCGTGCCCGGCCGGTAGATATAGACCATGGCGTTACGCGGATCCAGGGTTTCCATAGGCTCGAAGGTCTCGCCCTGCACCGCCTGGATAAAGGCGCCCGGCGTATCCGGCACGGTCACATTGATTCCACACCCGCCCAGCAGAGCGGCGAGCACGGCGCACAGGAGTATTCGCATCGTTATTGATCTACGAATCCCTGATTTCCCGGATACCGGCCCGCGCAATACCACGGCGCACGACCCGAACCAGCTCAATACTATGGCGGATTTGCCCTCCCCCCTCAAGTCATGGGTGCCGCGTTCCGGGCTGAACTGTAAGCGAGTGCTTACAAAACAGGTCACATGCCCTCCAGCGCGGTAAGCGTTGCCCTGAATCTGGTCTCCACAGGGGCCGGCAGCACCAGGCTGGTGCACCCTTTCCCGCCCCGGACCGGCCTGCCCGGTGCTGAGCCCCCGTGAGCCGGGATCCGGCGGCCGGGGCTTTCTGGCACGGCCCTTGCGTGTACCCGGACAGCTTACCGTAGGCACGAGGATCAGGTTATGGCACGCACAAGACTGGTGGTGATCGGCAACGGCATGGTGGGTCACCATTTTCTGGAACAGCTCGCCGAACACCATCAGGTCGGCGACTTCGAGGTGACGGTTATCGGCGAGGAACGGCATATCGCCTATGACCGGGTACACTTGTCCGAATACTTCCAGGGCTCGGGCGCCGGCGATCTGGCCCTGTCCACGCAGCAACAGTACGCGGACTGGGGCTTTGATCTGCGCCTGAACACCCGGGTGACGGCCATTGACCGCGAGGCGCGGGAGCTGACCCTGGACGACGGCTCGGTCCTGTCCTGGGACCGGCTGGTGCTGGCCACCGGCTCCTACCCCTTTGTGCCGCCCATCGAAGGCAGTGATCGGCCGGACTGCCTGGTCTACCGCACCCTGGAGGATCTGGACGCCATTCAGGAGGCCGCGTCCCGTTCAAACACCGGCGTAGTCGTGGGCGGCGGCCTGCTGGGCCTGGAGGCTGCCAATGCGCTGCGTGAACTGGATCTGGACACGGCCGTGGTGGAATTCGCGCCCCGACCCATGCCCGTCCAGGTGGACGACGAGGGCGGCGCCCTGCTCAAGGAAAAGATCGAGGATCTGGGCGTGCAGGTGCTCACCGGCCGCGCCACCCAGCGCATCGAGGACGGGCACCACGCCCGCCACCAGATGGTCTTCCAGGACGACCAGCTGCTGGAAACGGACCTGATCGTGTTCTCCGCCGGCATCCGCCCGCGCGACGAGCTCGCGCGCGATGCCGACCTGGAAATGGGCGAGCGCGGCGGCGTGGTCATCGACGATCACTGCCGCACCAGTGACGAGGACATCCTCGCCATCGGCGAGGTGGCGCTGTGGAACGACAGCATCTTCGGCCTGGTCAGCCCGGGCTACCAGATGGCCAAGGCGGCGCTGGACACCCTGACGGGCGGCGAGCGCTGCTTCCGGGGCGCGGACATGAGCACCAAGCTCAAGCTCCTGGGCGTGGATGTGGGTGCCGTGGGCGACGCGCACGGCAATCAGAATCCGGGAGCACGCTTTTTCCGCTACACCGACCAGCTCCACCAGGAATATCGCAAGCTGGTGGTCTCCGCCGACGGCAAGCAGCTGCTGGGCGCCATGCTGGTGGGCGACAACAGCTACTACGACACCCTGCTGCAGTACTGCACCAATGGCCTGGAGCTGCCCGACAACCCGGAATCACTGATCCTGCCCGCCACCGAGGGCGGCTCACCCACCCTGGGCGTGGACGCACTGCCGGATTCGGCGGGGATCTGCTCCTGCCACAACGTCAGCAAGGGCGATATCGTCCAGTGCGTGCACGACGGCCACACCTCCGTGGGCGCGGTGAAGGAAGCCACCAAGGCCGGCACCGGCTGCGGCGGTTGCGCGCCCCAGCTCAAGGACATCGTGGACCATGAAATGGCCGCGCTGGGCATGGAGGTGGACAACACCCTGTGCGAGCACTTCCCGTATTCGCGCCAGGAGCTGGAACACCTCATCCGCGTGAACGACATCCATGATTTCCGCACCCTGATCCGCGAGCACGGCCACGGGCTGGGCTGCGATATCTGCAAGCCGGCGGTGGCCTCCATCCTGGCGTCCACCTGGAACGACTACGTGCTCAACCCGGAGCATGTGGGCCTGCAGGACACCAACGACACCTTTCTGGCCAACATGCAGAAGGACGGCACCTTTTCGGTAGTGCCGCGCGTGGCCGGCGGCGAGATCACGCCGGACAAGCTCATTACCCTGGGCGAGGTGGCGAAGGACTATGGCCTCTACACCAAGATTACCGGCGGCCAGCGGGTGGATCTCTTCGGCGCCACCCTGAACCAGCTCCCGGAGATCTGGCAGCGGCTCATCGACGCCGGCTTCGAGACCGGCCATGCCTACGGCAAGGCCGTGCGCACAGTGAAGAGCTGTGTGGGCACCAGCTGGTGCCGCTACGGCGTTCAGGACAGTGTCCAGCTGGCCATTGATCTGGAGCACCGCTACAAGGGCATCCGGGCGCCGCACAAGCTCAAGTTCGCCGTCAGTGGCTGCACCCGCGAATGCGCCGAGGCCCAGAGCAAGGACATCGGCGTGATCGCCACCGAGAACGGCTGGAACCTCTATGTCTGCGGCAACGGCGGCATGCGGCCCCGGCACGCGGATCTCTTCGCCCAGGATCTGGATACCGAGACCCTGGTGCGCACCATCGACCGCTTCCTCATGCTCTATATCCGCACCGCGGACAAGCTCCAGCGCACCGCGCGCTGGCTGGAGAATCTGGAAGGCGGTCTGGACTATGTCCATGACGTCATCGTCAAGGACAAGCTGGGCATGGCCGCCGAGCTGGATGAACAGATCGAGCGGCTGATCGGCAACTATCAGTGTGAATGGAAGACCACCCTGGAGGACCCGGAAAAACTCAAGCGCTTCCGCCAGATGATCAACGACGAGGGCGACGACCCCAACGTGGTCTTCGTGGAGGAACGGCAACAGCCGCGCCCGGCCACCGAGACCGAAAAGGAACGCATTCCCACGGTAACCGAATAACGAGGTGCACCATGAACCAGAACCATCACGCGGAATGGACCACCATCGGCCGGCGCTCGGATCTGATCCCGGGCGCGGGCGTGGGCGCGCGCTACGGCGACCGTCAGATCGCGCTCTTCTGGCTGCCCGAGCTCTATGACCTGATCTTCGCCGTGGACAACTACTGTCCCATCTCCGGAGTGAACATTATCGCCCGCGGCATTGTGGGCGACATCGAAGGTGAACCCGTGGTGGCTTCGCCGTTGTACAAGAAACACTTCTCGCTCAACGACGGCCGTTGCCTGGAACAACCCGAGCACCGACTCGATACCTGGGCCGTGCGCTTGCTCGGCGACGAGGTTCAGGTAGCGCCCCGCACGGACGCCCACATGGCTGCCTGAGCCTATCCTCACGGGCCCGGCGCCGTTCGGGCCCGCCCTCCCCTTTTGCCGGCTTTCGCTTTACAGTAACGATTCCGTAACCGGTATCGACACGGAAATCGCCGTTGTCGCTGGACACTTGTTTCCGGGGAAAGAAAATGAACGATCCCTCCACACTGCGCGAGCGCTGGCGCCAGATCATTTTCGGCACGGACACCCGTGCCGGCGTGCTTTTCGATCAGCTGCTGATTCTTGCCATTATTACCAGTGTGATGGCCGTGATGCTGGACAGCATCCAGAGCGTGCATGCCCGCTGGGGCCGGGAACTCTATATCCTGGAATGGGGCTTTACCCTGCTTTTCACGATGGAGTACGGGATCCGCCTCTGGGTCAGCGAGCAGCGTCTGCGCTACGCGCGCAGTTTCTTCGGCATTGTGGATCTGCTCTCGATCATTCCTACTTATCTGAGTCTGTTTGCTCCCGGCGCCAACTACCTGCTCACCATTCGCGTTTTGCGCGTACTGCGCGTCTTCCGTGTACTCAAGCTGCTGCAGTTCATGAATGAATCCCGGGAACTGGCCCGCGCGCTGCTGCGCGCCCGCCGCAAGATCGGCATCTTCATCTTTACCGTGCTGGTGCTCATGGTGCTGTTCGGCAGCTTCATGTATGTCATCGAGGGCCCGGACAACGGCTTCGACAACATCCCCCGCAGCATCTACTGGGCGGTGGTCACCATCACCACCGTGGGCTATGGCGACATCATCCCCCAGACCCCCATCGGCCAGATCATCGCCACCCTGGCCATGATTACCGGTTACGCCATTATCGCCGTGCCCACCGGCATTGTCTCCGCCGAAATGTCCGCTTCCGCAGTGCGCCGCCGCTTCGGCCGGGAATGCCCCGAGTGCTTCCTGCACGAACACGAACCGGACGCCGGCTTCTGCAAGCGGTGCGGCACGGAACTGCCCGATTCCGGGGCCGTAGCGGAATAATCCGGCTCTCCGGACAAAGCAGCAACAGCTCACCGGATTTT